>JACCXG010000034.1 GCA_013697225.1 Acidobacteriota bacterium | reverse complement strand
AGCACGTGGATCTTCCGCCGGACATGCAGCGCGCGATGGCACGCCAGGCTGAAGCCGAGCGCGAGAAGCGTGCTAAAATCATCCACGCCGAAGGGGAGCTGCAGGCCTCGGAAAAACTGAGTCAGGCAGCCGCCGTCATCGCAACCGAGCCGGTCGCCGTCACGCTGCGTTACCTGCAGACGCTGACAGAGATCGCCTCGGAAAAGAACTCGACAATCATCTTCCCGCTGCCCATCGAGCTGCTCAACATGCTCGGCGTACGGCGTGGAGATTCCGCCTGAGTGGTGAATCGGGCCACAGCTGCCGATAAGCCAGTCAGGACCCTATAGCCGGCGAGGGCAGCTGTGCCTGATGTAACCCAAGATTTCACCGACGACGGATTTCACGAGATCCACCTGAGCGGAAAACAGCTGGTGTTCCTGTTCATGGCGACCACCGTCGTCGCCGTCGTGGTCTTCCTCTGTGGGGTGGTCGTCGGGCGCGGCGTCAGCGCCGAGCAGGCGGCCGCCGACTCCCTGGTGGTACCGGCAGTCGCTGCCGCCCCCGCGCCACCGCCCGCCGTGGCCGACAGCGGGCCTCAGGCTGCGGAACCCCCCGCTCCCCCCGCCGAGGCAGGCGAGTTGACCTACAAGGAGCGGCTCGAAGGAGACGCGCGCGCCGAGAGGCTGAGGTCGGTCCCGCCACCTGCCCGTGAACGAAACCCGGAGCCGTCACGTGAGCCGCTACGCGAGCCGGCCCGGCAGCCGGCGGTAGTCCCGCCACCGACAGCAAAGCCTGCGCAGGCCCAGGGAACGGTAACGGCGCCGCCGGCGTCCCAACCCTCAGCGGCGGAGACGGCCCAGGCGCCGGAGACGGGCAGCTTCGTCGTGCAGGTCCACGCCTTGAAGGACCGCAACGTCGCCAACGGCATGGTCAAGCGGCTGGCGGCCAAAGGGTATCCGGCTTTCGTTGCGGCTTCTGCGCCCCCGGCGAGCATCTATCGCGTGCAGGTGGGGCGTTTCAAGGATCGCAACGAGGCACAGCGCGTCGTCGAGCGGCTGAAGAAAGAAGAACGATTCGACTCCTGGATCACGCACTAGCTCTCCTGTCGGGCGCCCTGCTGGCGCTCAGCTTCCCAAAGTTCGGGCACCCGGCCGCCGCCTGGCTCGCACTGACGCCTCTCATCGTGGCGCTGGTGCGTCCCCGGGGCGCCGGAGATCTCCCGCTGTCGGCGGGCCGCGCGTTCTCTCTGGGACTGACTACCGGCGCCGTCTACTTCGCTGGCACCCTCTACTGGCTCGTCGAGACGATGACGACCTTCGGCGGGCTGTCGACGCCGCTGGCCCTCGTCGTCGCCCTGCTGCTCGTTGCCTACCTCTCTCTTTTCCCCGGCGTGTTTGCCCTCGTGGTGGGCCGGTTTGCGCGGACCTTCGGAGCCTCCGCCGCGCTGCTGGCGGCGCCGGCATGGGTTGCCTCTGAGCTCGGACGCCAGTACGTCTGGGACGGATTTCCGTGGGCGCTGCTCGGCTACAGCCAGGTCACGTGGCTGCCGATTGCCCAACTGGCGAGCCTGACCGGGGTCTACGGATTGTCCGCGCTGCTCGCGTGGACGGGGGGAGCCGCAGCGTATCTCGCCTCCGGAACTGGACGGCACCGCCTGCCGCTTGGTGCGGGAACTGTGATTCTTGTGGCCGTCTGCGCCGTCTGGGGCCAGTGGCGGCTGAGCCAATCGGCCCTGCTGCAGACAGGGGAGCCTGTCAGGGTCGCGGTGCTGCAGGCGAACATCGCGCAGGAGGTCAAGTGGGACCCCGCCCGCGCAGGAGACATCACCGCGCAATACCTGTCGATGACCCGCCAGGCGCTGGCCCGCGGCGCCTCGTTCATCATCTGGCCCGAGTCCGCGACACCGTTCTTCTTCGAGAGCGATCTCGTCGGGGGGGCGGCCATCAAGCGGCTGGCAAGGGAGGGGAACGCGACGCTGCTCATCGGCAGCGACCAGATCGAGCAGATGCGTGCTGAGGAGCAGAGGACGCGTCCCTCGGAGCGGATCTACAACGCAGCCTTCCTCGTCCGGCCCGATGGGGAGGTCGGCGCCGTCTACCGCAAGATGCACCTCGTCCCCTTCGGCGAATACGTACCCGCGAGACGCCTGCTGTTCTTCGTTGCCCCGATCGTGGAGGCCGCTTCCGAGTTCTCTCCCGGCGAGGACCCGGTGATGCTGCCCGTCAACGGACATCTGGCGAGCACGGCTATCTGTTACGAAGTGATCTTTGCCAGCCTCATGCGGCAATTCGTCCTTGGAGGCAGCGAACTGCTGACGACCATTACAAACGACGCATGGTACGGCCGGTCGTCAGCTGCCTATCAACACTGGGATCAGGCCTCACTCAGGGCCATTGAAGGGGGACGCTACCTGGCGCGTGCCGCGAATACGGGAATCAGCGGTTTCGTCGATCCTTATGGGCGCGTTCTCCAGAAGTCGGATCTGTTCGAACAGAATCTGCTCGTGGCGGATCTGCGCTTCATCCGCTCGCGTACCGTATACAGCCGGATCGGCGACCTCGTGGCCTGGGCGTCACTCGCGGCGACCCTTGGCGCGCTCATGGCCAGCCTTCGAAGTGTGACTACAATGAAGGGCAACCCGGAGTAACTCTTGACCTTCACGCTGGATGAACTGCTTCGCAGGTACGAGGATCTGGCCCGCCGGGCATCCGACCTGCGGAGCTATCTTTGACCTTGCACGTGTAAACGAGGAGCTCTCCAGGATCGAGGCGCGGGTCGGCGCACCGGACTTCTGGAAGGATCAGGCCGCGGCGCAGAAGCTCCTGCAGCGCCGGCGGCGGCTCGAGGAAGACCGCGACTTGAGCGAAGCGCTCGGCCGCCAGATCGACGACCTTGCCGTCCTTGCGGAGTGGGCGGGGGCAGGCGAGCCCGTCGCCGACGACATGGCCCGTGCTCTCGACGACCTTGCCGCACAGGTCGAAGCCGGCGAGACGAAGAAGATGCTCGGCGGCGAGCACGATCGCAAGAACGCCATCGTCACCATCCACCCCGGAGCCGGCGGAACGGAGTCACAGGACTGGGCCGAGATGCTGCTCCGCATGTATGTCCGCTGGACCGAGCGGAAGGGCTTCAAGCGGGAAGTCATCGACTTCCAGCCGGGGGATGAGGTAGGGGTCAAGAGCGCCACGCTCACGATCACCGGGGACTACGCGTACGGGATGCTGCTTGCCGAGGCAGGCGTTCACCGTCTGGTCCGGATCTCCCCCTTCGATCAGGCCGCGCGGCGGCATACGTCCTTCGCCTCGCTGTTTGTCTGGCCCGAGCTGCCGGAGGACGTCGACGTGGAGATCGAGGACAAGGACCTGCGGGTGGATACCTTTCGATCCAGCGGTGCAGGAGGGCAGCACGTGAACGTCACGGATTCCGCCGTCCGCCTGACGCACCTGCCCACAGGGATCGTGGTCTCCTGCCAGAACGAGCGTTCCCAGCACAAGAACCGTGCGCAGGCGATGAAGGTGCTCAAGGCCCGCCTGTACGACCTGAGGACGAAGGAACAGCAGGCGAAGCTGGATCAGCTCGGGGGTGAAAAGAAGGACATCGCGTTCGGCAGCCAGATCCGCAGCTACGTCCTGCACCCGTATCAGATGGCCAAGGACCACCGCACGAAGGAGGAAGTCGGCGACGTCAACCGGGTGCTCGATGGCGATCTGGACCTCTTCATCAAGAGTTATCTGATGAAGAAGGCCTCCGGAACCCTGGGGCAGCCGGCAGCGGTGGAGGAGGACTGAACAAAGGCAGAAGGCAGAAGGCAGAAGGAAAAGGAAAACTACCGCAGCCCCCCGGGCTGCGTGCCGGCGATGAACGCCTCTGAAATCGTGCCTGGCCCCTCGGCAGCGGAACCGGCGGCGCGATCGACCGACACGAACACGATGTTTCCAGGGGGCTCGAATACGGGCGGATCCTTCCGGTCGCCAATCCACCCCTTCATGACCTCGATCCAGATCGGCAGTGCCGCCTCCGACCCCGACATGTTCGCGCCGATCGTTTTCTTCTGATCCATGCCGAGCCAGACGCCGACCGTGATGTCCGGGTCGAAGCCCACGAACCAGGCGTCGGTGTAGTCGTCCGTGGTGCCGGTCTTCCCGCCAACCGGCCAGTTGAGAGAGGCGGCCCTCGTTGCGGTTCCACGCTGCACGACGCCGCGCAGCAGGTTGGTCATCACGTACGCGGTGTCTGCGCGGATGGCGTCCTTCGGTTCCGGCCGGTTTTCCTCGAGCACGTTTCCTTCCCGATCGGTGACTTTCAGGATCGAGTAGGTCTGCATGTGCACCCCTTGATTGGGGAACACCGCGAAGGCGCTCGTCATCTCGGTGAGGGTCGCCTCGGAGGCCCCCAGAGCCACGGGAAGGTAAGGCCCGATGGGCGAGTGCAGACCCATTCGCCGCGCATACGCGATGACCTGCTTGCTGCCAAGCTGGTCCATCAGGCGAACGGCAGGAATGTTCCGCGACATCTCGAGCGCGCGCCGGAGCGTCACGGCCCCTTCGAACTTGCGGTCGTAGTTCTGCGGCTGGTACAGCGGCTGCCCGGGGCCTGCCACGAAGCTGACCGGCGAGTCGTCCAGGACGGTCACGGGCGTATAGCCGCGGTCAATTGCCGCTGTATAGACGATCGGTTTGAACGCCGACCCCACCTGCCGCAGCGCCTGTGTTGCCCTGTTGAACTTGCTCCGCTCGAAGCTGTGCCCCCCGATCATCGCCTTCACCTGACCGGTGCGATTGTCGATGGCAAGCACGGCCCCTTCGACGACCGGCGGCTGCTCGATCGTCCCGGTGGCGGTCTGCGCCTCGTCGTCCAGGGATTGCAGCCGCACCTCGATGAGGTCGCCGGGCTTGACCAGCTTGTCTCCGGTCCCCCGCCCCGTCCAGGCAAAGCCCTTCTTGTCGATCGTGACGCGCAAGGCTCCCGCGCGAGCGTGGATCGTTCCCGCCTCAGCCTCCCGCACGACAGCCGGGACTATGTCCCCTTCCTGCATCGCGCGGTCCCACCGGCTCTGCCTGAACCCCTCGACTGTCTGCCCCTCTGCGATGACGTTTCTTCGCGGCGCCCGGAAGCCCCGGCGCTTGTCGATCCGCCGGAGCCCCTCGTCCAGCGCGCGGTTCGCAGCCTCCTGCAGGGGGACATCCAGCGCTGTCTGGACCGCCAGCCCGTTCTCGTAGAGCTGCTTGGCTCCGTAGCGGCTCTCCAGTTCCTTGCGCACCTCTTCGACGAAATAGGGAGCGACGGACGGCTGGGCGGAGGGCTCGCCGCGCAGGACAATCGGCTGTTTCCTGCTCTCCTCAGCCTGTTCGGGGGTGATGTAGCCCACCTCGGCCATCCGCCCCAGCGCGTAATTTCGCCGCCGCACGGCAGCGTCCATGTTCACATACGGGCTCTGGCGGACGTTCCCCTGGAGGATGCCCGCAATCAGGGCCGCTTCCTCGAGCGAGACCTCACTCGCCGACTTCCCGAAGTAGAGCCGTGAGGCGGACTCGACGCCGTAGACGCCGTGCCCGAAATACATCTGGTTGCAATAGAGCGTGAAGATCTCGTTCTTCGTGTAGCGCTTCTCGATCTGGATCGCGAGGATGGCTTCCTTGATCTTTCGTTCCCAGGTCTTCTCGTCGGTGAGGAACAGCTTGCGAGCCAGCTGCTGGGTCAGCGTGCTGGCGCCCGCCGCCTTGCGCCGTTCGACGATGTCCTTGACGAGGGCGACAACGATGCGGGGAATGCTCAGGCCGAAGTGCTGCTCGAACCCGTCGTCTTCCGCTGCAAGGATGGCCTGCTTCAGCGTGGGAGAAATCTGCTCGTAGCTGACGATCTCACGCCGCTGAATCGCGAACTCGCCAACGACCTCCCCGCGAGCGCCATAGACGCGTGAAATGGTGCTCGGGGCATAGTCGTCCAGAGCGGAAATCTGCGGCAGGTCTCCGCCGTACGCGAAAAACACCCCGCTGGCGAGCCCGAGCATCGCCGCTACGACGAACAGGACGAGGATGCCCGCACTGCGGGCGACACGGACGATATAGCGGCGGGCCATTCGATCTTCAGTGTACTCCGTCGCCCCTACCGCCGGCGGCGAGCCCCTTCACCAGAAGCGGGTGGTTCACCGGACCCCTCACGTGGCCTGGCAACCGCTCTTCCCCCGGCGGCATCTGCGGGAGGTGCCGCGGGCCTGGCGCTGGGTGCAGGGCGGGCCGGGGCGCGCCCCTCGGGAGCCGCACGCTGTGCCGGCGCCCCCGGCGCCGCTTCACTGCGAGGTCGCGCGCGCTCAGGTGCCTGTCCTTCGGTAGCGGGCGCGCGGCGCTCCTCCCGGGCAGGGCCGGCCCCGGGTGCCTGTCGGATTTCCTGCGGTGCCGGAGCCGCCCCACTTCGGGGCCGCGCCTGTTCGCGGGCCGGGCCGGCGTCGGCGGGAGTGCTCCTGTACGCGCCCGGCACCCGGCGACTATCCGGCACGGGCGCAGGATCAGGCGTCGAGCGGGGCTCGCGCGCGGCCGGTGCCGAGTACACCGGTGCCCCGGCCGACCCTCGTCGCTCTGCCGGCCGAGCGCCCTGGGTTGCCCCTTGTGGCGCGGCGACGGGGTCGCCAGCGCCGGCACTGCGGCCACGAGGAGCCACGCGCACGGCTCTTTCAGGTGCCCGGGTGACGGAGCCCGAACGAGGGGACATCTCCGCCTCCTGCCGGCCGGCGGCCTCTGTCCGGCGGGACTGTCCGGACGCGGGGGTGCCCACGGCACCGCCACCGGCAGATCCTGAACGAGGGATCGCCCGAACGGCTCCAGTGGGCGCCGGGCTCACCGGGCCCCCTCCGTCTGACACCACCGAGCCACGCTCACCCTGTTCGGATGCGCGCGTGCGCCTATCCTGCGCCTCCGGGGGAGTGAGCGGGGCAGCCGGCGCGGCGCCGCTCCGCTGGCGAGCCGTTCCCTGGACCGCTGAAGGGGTAGCGGGGGCACGCGCGGGCGCAGGGAAGCGCCGCTCCTGTTCTGCGGGGGCTGCCGGGCGGACACCGTCCGAACGCCTGTCGGACCCACCGACGCCCGCTCCGAGCCCCGCCCGGGGAACGGCGTATCGCCCGGTAGACCGGATTGGCGCCGCGTCCCGGCCAACCGCGTATCGCACCTCAGGCCCACGATCCTGAACGACGAACGACGCGTGAACTCGAGGGTCGATACGTGTCGACGCCACCCGTGTGACGTGGACGTAGGGCGCACTGAAGTGCCGGCGCGGCACCACCGTCCAGGCGTGCCATGGGTCGTACCGGCGGCCGCCGTAAGCATTCACGTTCACAATCTGCAGCACGGGACGGTTGTTCCAGCCGAGCGCGGACCAGCTCACGTAGTCAGGCGCATAGGCCCAGGAAACCCAGGCGGGACCCCACTGCCGTCCCGGAATCCAGTACCACGCTCCCGCGGAGAGCCCCCAGCGCCCGTAGTGGTGGGTGGGCCAGCCCCACGGATCCGCGGCGATCCACGTCCAGCCATAGGGGCGGAGGCTCACCCAGCGTCCCCGATGGTATGGCCGCCAGCCGATCTGGACGCGCGGATACCAGACGTAGCCGTGGACCTGTTCGTACTGCCAGGTGCCATAGGCGTCGAGCGTGGGGGCATACGGCCTGACGTCGGGGGGGAGGTACTGGGCCGAGGCTCCGAGCCTCTGCGCCCGTCGATCCTCGGACCAGCGGTCGAACGCATCCCAGGCCGCCGAGTTGAAGACATACGGCGGGGACGGGGCGGCGCCCCCGCGAGCAAAGGTCCGCTCTCCCGCACGGATATAGCTTCGGCCCGCCTCGTTCACGAGCTCCGCCGCACCCCGGAGGACCGCCAGCTCCACCTCGTCGCGACCGAGGACCGCAACCCGGTATTCCCCCGGGTCGTGAATCTGGATCCAGGCGGAGGGGGCATCGATTCGATAGGAGATGTCACGCGCCAGGCCGGCAATCGACAGTCGGATCCGCCCCTGGAGCAGCCGGACGACCTCGTCGGACTGGAAGTCGAGAATGGTGTTCGCGTCGAGGTGCAGGGCGCTGCCGTCCGCAAAGAGCACCTCGGCACGCCCTCCCTGCGTCCGCAGCCGATCCCCCGCGAGGAGCGGCATCGACGAGGGCTGGGGATCGGTTTCACCGTCCCGCTCCAGCACAACCGGACCCTCGACAAACGCGATATGCGCGGGGGGGTCGGCACCGTTCGCCTCCTGAGCTCGCAGCGGGAGAGCACAGGCGCACATCGTCGCCACCATCACCAGCGTTTGAAGGAGGGGACGGATCATGGGGAACCCTCGGCACCGGGCGCAGGCCGGCGCAGTACAGCGTGGAACCGCTGCGGGCAGGTTGGCGCCGACAGTATAACACGGCCGAATTCGGCTCCGCGGGTCGCCCATGACCTCGATACATGTCCATTGGCTCACGAAAAGGGGGGCCTACTTGACAATGATGCGCATAGATTTTATGTTATAAACGTTATAAAGATTCGCCGGCTATTGGAAGGCGGCAGGACGCGAGGACTGGAACAATGAGCAAGATTATCGGGATTGACTTGGGCACGACCAACTCGGTCGTCGCTGTGATGGAGGGGGGCGAACCGGTGGTGATCACCAACCCGGAGGGTAGCCGGATCACCCCGTCGGTTGTCGGCTTCACCAAGTCGGGCGAGCGCCTCGTCGGTCAGGTCGCCAAGCGGCAGGCCGTGACCAACCCCGAGAACACGGTGTTTTCGATCAAGCGGTTCATGGGGCGGAAGTTCGACGAAGTCAGCGAAGAGATGAAGATGGTGCCGTACTCCGTCACCCGCGCCGGCAACGGCGACGTGCGGGTAAAGGTCGGCGCCGAGGAGTATGCGCCCGCGCAGATCTCGGCAATGGTGCTGCAGAAGCTCAAGCAGGCTGCCGAGGCGTATCTTGGCCAGCCGGTCACCAGGGCGGTGATCACCGTGCCGGCGTATTTCAATGACGCCCAGCGGCAGGCGACCAAGGAAGCCGGAGCGATTGCCGGGCTCGAGGTGATGCGGATCGTCAACGAGCCCACGGCGGCTGCGCTCGCCTACGGGCTCGACAAGAAGAAGGACGAAACCATCGCCGTCTACGACTTCGGCGGCGGCACCTTCGACATCTCGATCCTCGAAGTTGGAGAAGGGGTCGTCGAGGTGAAGGCCACCAACGGCGACACGCATCTTGGCGGCGACAATCTGGACCACAAAATCATCGAGTGGATCATCTCGGAGTTCAAGAAGGACGAGGGGATCGACCTCGGCAAGGACCGTATGGCGCTGCAGCGCCTCCGGGAAGCGGCTGAAAAGGCCAAGATGGAGCTCTCCACGGTCAGGGAAACCGACATCAACCTGCCGTTCATCACGGCGGACCAGACCGGCCCCAAGCACCTGGTGAAGACCCTGACGCAGGCCAAGTTCGAACAGCTCGTCGAGGATCTGCTGCAGAAGACGGTCGGCCCGACGAAGCAGGCGCTCGCCGACGCCGGCGTCGAGCCCTCGAAGATTGATGAGGTCGTGCTGGTAGGCGGGTCCACCCGTATCCCGCGCGTGCAGGCCATCGTGAAGGAGTTGTTCGGCAAGGAGCCGCACAAGGGGGTCAACCCTGACGAAGTCGTTGCTGTCGGCGCGGCGATCCAGGCGGGTGTGCTCGCCGGCGAGGTCAAGGATCTGCTCCTGCTCGACGTGACGCCGCTCTCCCTCGGCATCGAAACGCTCGGGGGGGTGATGACGACGCTGATTCCGCGGAACACGACGATCCCGACGCGCAAGAGCGAGACGTTCTCGACGGCGGCCGACAACCAGACGAGTGTCGAAGTGCACGTGCTGCAGGGTGAGCGTCCGATGGCCCGCGACAACCGGCCGCTCGGACGGTTCCACCTGACCGGACTGCCGCCGGCGCCGCGCGGCATGCCGCAGATCGAGGTGACGTTCGACATCGACGCCAACGGGATCGTCAATGTCTCGGCGAAGGACACGGCAACCCAGAAGGAGCAGAAGATCACGATCACCGCGTCCAGCGGCCTCTCGAAGGACGAGGTCGACCGCATGATGCGGGAGGCGGAGTCCCACGCCGAGGAGGACCGGAAGCGGAAGGAAGAGATCGAGACCCGGAACCAGGCCGATCAGGCAGCCTACGGGGCTGAGCGGATGCTGAAGGATTCGGGGGACAAGGTGGCAGCGCCCGACCGTCAGGCGATCGAGTCTGCGATCGAGGAGCTGAAGAAAGCCGTTGAAGCGAACGATGCCGCCGAGATGAAGCGCAAGTTGGAGGCGCTGAATGCGGCGCAGCACAAGGCGGCTGAGGCCATGTATCGCAATGCGAGCGCGGCCGGCGCTCCTGGCGGCGATGCGGGGGCAGACCCGGGCAGTGCACCGGGCGGGGCCTCCGGGGGGGCCGATGGTGACGTCATCGACGCAGAAGTCGTCGAGGAGGAGAAGAGGTAAGACCTCCGGTCGTAGGCTGCCATGGATCACTACGCGGTTCTTGGTCTGGAGCAGGGAGCCTCGGCCGCCGACATCAAGCGTGCGTATCGGCGGCTGTCGCGGCGCTATCACCCGGGCATCAATCCCGGGGATCGCGCCGCCCAGGCGCTGTTCGAGCGGATCAACGAGGCGTACGAGACGCTGACCGATCCGGTCAGGCGTGAGCAGTACGACGCCAGCGGCAGCGTGGCGCCGCGGCCCGCTGCCGGCCCCCTTCAGTTTGCGGGGTTCGACTTCTCGGTGGCGGCGCACGGGCAGCAGGCAGCGACGTTCACCGAGTTGTTCGCGGATGTCCTCCATCCCCCTGCGGAGGTGGAAGCGGCAAGACCCGAGCACGGCGCGGACCTGCATGCGGCGGTGACCGTCTCGTTCCTCGACGCCATTCGGGGCGTCCAGCGGCAGGTGGTCGTCACGAGGCAGGACGCCTGTGCCGCCTGTCGCGGCGCAGGGCGCGTGACGGCATCAGAAGCACGATGCGCACAGTGCGGCGGGACCGGTGCCGTGCGATGGGCGCGCGGGCACATGGTGTTTGCGAGGTCGTGCCCGGGTTGCGGCGGCACGGGCCGACTGCGCCATCAGCGGTGCGCCCCCTGCGGGGCAAGCGGCCGCGTCGTCCGCAGCGACGCGGTGCCGGTGCTGGTGCCGCCGGGAACCCGGGATGGTGCAAGGGTCAGGCTGCCGGGGCAGGGGCATGGAGGACGCGCAGGCGGACGGTCGGGCGATCTTCACGTGACCGTCCATGTGGCGCCGCACCCGCTGTGCGTGCGGAACGGAGATGACATCCACCTTTACGTGCCGGTGGCGGTGCACGAGGCGGTGCTCGGGGCCCGTATCGCCGTACCGTCTCTTGAAGGCACGGTGAAGCTGACGATTCCTCCAGGCACGCAGGCAGGCCGCCAGTTCCGGTTGAGCGGACGCGGCGCGCCGACGGCGGGCGGCGAGCGCGGAGACCTCATCGTCCATGTGAATCTCGTCCTCCCGGAAGTGCTGGACGAACGGTCCAGGGAACTGATGAGGGAGTTCGGACGCCTCAATGACGAGGATGTCCGGCGGGAGCTGAGAGAGGCTTCGCATCAGACTACCGAGCGTCGCACCTGACGAAAGACCCCACCATGGCCAAGCGCAGTGGAAAAGCCTATTACATGATCAGCGCGGTGGCGCAGAAGTACGACATCCACCCGCAGACATTACGGCTGTACGAGCGCGAAGGTCTGCTGAAGCCCTCGCGCACCGACGGGAACACGCGGCTCTACTCCGAAGACGATCTCGAGCAGCTCGAGACGATTCTCTCGCTGACGCGTGACCTCGGCGTGAACCTGGCCGGCGTGGAGATCATCCTGAACATGCGCCGGAAGATCGAAGCGATGCAGGGAGAGGTGAACGAGTTCCTCGAGTACGTGAAGCGGGAGCTCTCGCGGGGGATCGGCGACTGGGAGCAGCGCTTGAGCACGGCGCTCGTGAAGTCCTCTCCAACCGATCTCGTGCGGAGCGCGTCAGCGCCTGTCCTACAGGAAGAAATCCCTGCAGCTGCCGTCGAAGCAGACGCAACGCCAGACGTCGAGACCACCTGAAAATATCTAGACTGCAGCAGATCCTGATCTCCAATAGCGCAGATCGTTCTGCAGTGACGATGAACGTTGCGCGCACGCGACGCGTCCCGTACAATCGGCACTCCCTCCATGGCCTGCTCCCTCTGCGACGATACCGGCTGGAAGAGCGTGGACGCTGATGGTGTTCGTCGCGTGGAGCGGTGCGACTGCTGGCGCGAGAGCCTGACCGCAAGGTTGCTCGACGGTGCGCGAGTGCCGCCACGGTATCGCAAGTGCGAGCTCGAGGCGTTCGTCATCTATCCCAACGAGAAGCTCATTGCTGTTGTGAAGCAGGCGCGGCGATTCGCCGATGAGTTTCCCGCAACACCGCGCGGGCTCTGCCTCATCGGTCCTCCGGGAATCGGCAAGACCCACCTGGCGGTTGCCGTGCTGCGCCGTGTGATCCTGACGAGAGGCGCGCGCGGGCTCTTCTATGACACGCGCGATCTCCTGCGGATCATCCGCAGCACCTACAATCCGCTCGTGCGGACCGCCGAGATGGACATTCTCCGGCCGGTGATGGAAGCCGATCTGCTCGTGCTCGACGACCTGGGTTCGGAGAAGACATCCGAGTGGGTCGAGGAAACGATGAACCTGATCGTGAACACGAGGTACAACGAGCGGCGGCACACGATTTTCACGTCGAACTACGACGACACACCCGACGACACCGATCCCGAGTGTCTCAAAGCCCGAATCGGCTTCCGCATCCACTCGCGCCTGCACGAGATGTGTGACTTCCTCGAGTTCGATGGCGCCGACTACCGGCATCTGCCGCCCAACGGCGGGGTCGACGATTTGCTTGCCATGTGGAAGGTGAAGCCCAGCCGCCGCACGACGCTGCCGGCGCGAGCCAAGGGCCCCATCCGCGCACAGCTGAGCGCGGGCCAGGAGGGGCGCGGGCGCGATCTTGGATGGTCCGGAGGCAAGGCGGGAAGCTAGAAGAATTGCCAAGAATGCCAAAAGTGCCAAGATTGGCAGGAGTGCCAAAGGCGAAGGGTCGGCGAGATTGGTGATTGGTAATGCTGGGCCTATATCTTCACGTTCCCTTCTGCAGCTCGATCTGCAACTACTGCAATTTCAACCGTGGGCTGTTCGATGCGGCGGTGAAGACACGTTACGTAGACGCGCTCGAGGCGGAGATCCGGCAGGCCCGTCCGGCGGCCGCGCCCCCTGCGCCTGCCGACACCATCTTCTTTGGCGGCGGCACCCCTTCACTGCTCGATCCGGATGAGATCCGGCGCCTGATCCAGGCGTGCGAGGAGACATTCGACCTCCAGCCCGGCGCCGAAGTGACGCTCGAAACGAATCCCGAAACCTCCACGACCGAGCGGATGGAACGATTCCGTGAAGCGGGTGTCAATCGGATCAGTTTCGGCGTGCAGTCGTTCCGTGAGCCGGAACTGCGCCGGCTGGGCCGCCTGCACACGGCCGACCGCGCGGTGCTCGCGGCTGGCGAGGCCCGCGCCGCGGGCTTCGACAACGTCAGCCTCGACCTCATGATGTGGCTGCCGCAGCAGTCGATGTCCGACTGGAAGGAGAGCGTCGATCGTTTGATACACGTTGGCCCGGAGCACGCGTCCTTGTACCTGCTCGAGCTGTATCCAAACGCGCCGCTGAAAGAGGACATGGCACGGGCGGGCTGGTCCCTGGCGCCGGACGACGATGCGGCGGAGATGTATTTGTGGAGCCTGGACAGGTTGGACGGAGCCGGGTATCGGCAGTACGAGATCTCGAACGTGGCGCGCGCCGGAAGAGAGTCGCGCCACAACCTGAAGTACTGGACTGATGGGGAGTGGCTTGGTTTCGGCTGTGGTGCTCATTCCACCCGGGCGGGCGTCCGGTGGAAGAACGTCTCCGCAACGGAGGATTACATCTCGCGGATGTCCGCCGGGGAGACGGTAGCTGTGGAGCGGCGCCACCTGACGGCGGACGATCGTCTGGGGGAAGCGATGTTCACGGCCCTTCGGCTGGCGGATGGGGTGGAGATTGCTGAGGTGAGCCGGCGCTACGGTGTGGACGTGTGGGAAAAGTTCGGGGGGTCCCTCGAGCCGTTCCTGGCGATTGGTTTCCTGCGCCGGGAGGGCTCCCGGCTGCGCCTCACACGAGACGGCATGCTTATGGCAAATGAGATAATGTCCGTGTTCGTCTGACCGCCGCGTGCCTATGGTACACTCGGCGCTTTGTGACGCTGTGGCTGGTCACCAGCTGAATCCGTGTCACGCTCGTTCTGGATGAGGAGGAAAGTGCATGCGTCGCCCCTTCGTGATTCCTACCGCTGCTCTGGCGCTGGCTCTGTTGCCGGCAGCCCTCGTAGCTCAGACCCCTGCCGCGCAGCCGCCCGCGGGACAGCAGCCGCCTGCGGGGCAGCAGCCTGCCGCAGGACAGCAGCCGCCGGCTGAACAGCCGGCCGCCGGGCAGACCGAGACCGAGAAGAAGCCGGAAGAGCCTCCCAAGGTCCCCTTCACGTCGCCTGCCGGCGCCTTGCTCGTCCAGATCAAGCCGGACCAGACTGCTGTGTTCGAGGAGATGGTCGGCAAGCTGAAGTCCGGACTCGCGAAAACGCAGAACGCGACCCTCCGTCAGCAGGCCGAGAGCCTGAAGGTGTACAAGGCCGCGGAGCCCTTCGGGGGCAATACCCTCTACATCGTGATGGTGGAGCCCGCCGTCCAGAATGCGGAGTACGAGCTCTTCGGGATGCTCCAGAAGACCATGACCGATGATGAGCTGCGCGCTCCGGAAACCGCGGAAATGTGGAAGCGTTACGCCAACGCATTTGCCGCCGGCCTGAGCAAGCTGAGTCTCACGCCGGTTACTGCCACTGCCGCCGGAATGTAGACAGGGGGCCTATCCCCACAACAGGAGGGGGAGGAATCTCCCTCCTGTTTCGCTAGAATTTCAGGTTCAGCCCCGCATAGATGCGCTGAGTGTTCCCGTGCAGCGGGGATCCACGCAGCGTGAAGACGCGGTAATCCACCCGCAGTCTCAGGGGGCCCAGCAGTGACATCTTCACCCCCCCGCCCACGTTGACCCCGACATTTGTTTCCGACAGGGTCGCCAGCCGTTCCCTGTACACACCACCGCCCGCCGTGGCGTAGAACTGCAGGCCCGCGATTGGAATCGGGGTCTGCAGCAGGCCGTTGCCCATGTACGTCTGGAGCTGCGGGGCCAGTTCCCGGAGATCCTCGCTCGTATTCGCGTACTCGAACTCGAACGCGACGATCAGCAGGCCGGCCCCCCCCGCGAAGCCGCGAACCGGCCGGCTCGCCGGCGTGGGAGTGACCCCGATGAAGGCGGTGAGATCCGCATAGGCAGTCGCGGGAACGGCCAGGATGAGGCTGCAGATGCACACTCGGACCAGGTTGGTCACCATAGGTGCCAGCATACCGCAGGCCCCCCGGGCCTCACGCGGGGTGGTGTCACGTCGTCGGATCAATCGTCCGGCGTGGCGTCACGGCAACGCCCGGGAGCCCGGCCGCCCCGCCACAATCCCGCGTGATACATTCGGCGGATGGACCTCCGTCTGACGGAGGATCAGGAGATCCTCCGCAGGAGCGTGCGCGAGTTCGCCGAGGCCGAGATCCGGCCGCATGTGCTCGAGTGGGACGAAGCGCAGCAGTTCCCGATGGACCTGCTCCCGCGGCTCGCCGAACTGGGGCTGATGGGCATTCAGTTTCCCGAGACGTACGGCGGTGCGGACATGTCGGCAATCGACTACTGCATCTGCATCGAGGAGCTCGCGCGGGTCTGTCCGGCCATCGCGCTCGCTGTTGCTGCCCACAACGGTCTGTGCTCGGCTCACATCGGGATGTTCGGCACGGAGGCCCAGAAGCGCGAGTTCCTTCCAAGGCTGGTGTCTGGCGACGTCCTGGGCGCCTGGGGCCTGACCGAGGCGAGCGCCGGCAGCGACGCGGCCGGGATGCGTGCGACGGCCGTGCGCGACGGCGATCACTGGGTCCTCAATGGCTCAAAGAGCTTCACGACGCACGGCCGGATCGGTGGACTGATGGTCGTCATCGTCGTGACCGACAGGTCCGCCGGGCACCGCGGCATTTCCGCGTTCATCGTGGAACACGGGACACCCGGGATGGCCCCTGGCAAGAAGGAGAACAAGCTCGGCATGCGTGCCAGCGACACGAGCGAGGTGGTGTTCTCCGACTGCCGCATCCCCGCCTCGCGCCTGCTGGGGGAGGAGGGGAAGGGGTTCGTCAACACCCTCCAGGTGCTCGATGCCGGGCGCATCGGGATAGCGGCCCTGTCAGTGGGCCTGGCGCAGGGGGCCTACGAAGCGGCCAGGCGCTACGCGCTGGAGCGCCGGCAGTTCGGCAGGCCGATTGCCGGTTTCCAGGCGATCCAGTGGAAGCTGGCGGATGCGGCCACGCGAATCGAGGCGGCGCGCCTGTTGACGTACAGGGCAGCGAGCCTGAAGGATCGCGGCGTCCGGATGACGCGCCAGTCGTCGATGGCCAAGCTGTTTGCCAGCGAGATTGCGGTCAAGGTCGCAGACGACTGCGTCCAGATTCACGGCGGCTACGGCTTCGTGAAGGACTATCCCGCCGAGAAGTACTTCCGTGACGTGAAGCTGGTGACAATCGGCGAAGGGACGAGCGAGATCCAGCGGGTCGTCATCGCGCGCCAGCTTCTGCTGCCGTGACCACCGTTCCGCTGTCACAGCGCGTGCTTGCGGGTGATCCGCGTGCCATCGCGCGCGCGATCTCACTGGTCGAGGACGAGGACCCGGCGGCCGCGGATCTCGTCCGTGAGATCTTCACGAGCACCGGGCGTGCATACCTCGTCGGTGTCACCGGCCCTCCTGGAGCGGGGAAAAGCACGCTCGTGGACCGGCTGGTCAGTGCCGTGCGCCGCGGCGGCCGAACGGTCGGCGTGCTCGCGGTGGATCCCAGCAGTCCGTTCAGCGGCGGCGCCCTGCTGGGAGATCGGGTACGCATGCAGGCGCACGCGGCGGATCCGGGCGTGTTCATCCGCAGCATGGCAACGCGAGGACACCTGGGCGGCCTCTCCCGGGGAACTGCTGACGCCGCCCTCGTGCTGGACGCCGCGGGCCGCGACATCGTCATCATCGAGACGGTGGGTGTCGGTCAGGACGAGGTGGATATCGTCCGCACGGCCGACGTGTCGCTGGTCGTGCTGGTGCCTGGCGCCGGCGACGAGGTGCAGGCCCTCAAGGCCGGCATCATGGAAATCGCAGACATCTTCGTTGTCAACAAGGCGGATCGTGAGGGCGCCGATCGCACGGCCGCCTCTATCGAGGGCCTGTTGTCCCTGCAGACCTTCGAGGGATCGGCCTGGCGTCCGCCAGTGGTGATGACAGAGGCGACGGCCGGGACGGGGGTGGACGCGCTGCTGGATGCAGTGGAGCGATTCCGCACGCGCGGCGCGCCTGCCGGGCAAGCCGGGCGGCGCCGGATACGTGCGGGCCATCGTCTGCGGGATATCCTGTCGGCGCGGGTTCTGCGGCACATCGACGAGCGCCTCCTTCCGCCGGCGGAGCTCGAGACGATCCTCGATCGCATCACCGCGCGCGAGATCGACCCGTACACCGTCGCGGACCGGATTCTCGAGCGACTTTGATATCCTTCCGGCGCGGGCTCGGATACTTTCTATGACTATTTCAATAGGAATCATTGGCGGCAGCGGGCTGTACGACATGTCCGAGCTGACTGAACGCGAGGAGCGCCGGGTCGACACGCCGTTCGGCGAGCCTTCGGCCCCTTACGTGATCGGAACACTGCGGGGCAGGCGGGTGGCATTTC
>JACCXG010000646.1 GCA_013697225.1 Acidobacteriota bacterium | reverse complement strand
CGCGCCTCGGTCCATGATCACGACCGGGCCGGCGCTGAACCAGCGCTGTCCCTGGTGGTGATGAAGGATGCGTTGAGCCGGGTCGGAGCGAGCGCGGTCGTCAACGGCCCGTGGGCCTGCCGCTCCGCCATGACATCGGTCGTGCGCTCCAGTCCACCACCCCCCGAAGCGGCCGCCACCCCAGCGCCACCGGCGAGGACTTGCAACGCGGCTTCGGATCCGGCGGCTTGATTTTCGTCCGCCAGCGCGATCCCTAAGACTGGGATTGCGCTCGTCTACGTCGAGAGCGTCTGCGGACCCCTGTGCGGAGGGGTCGGCCGGGACGCTTCGGTAAAACTGAGCGACATCGGCTTTTACCGTGTGGCCCGAGATCGCTCGCAGACACCTCAGGCCGCTGCGCCTTACAGTTCACGCCGGTGACGCGCAGAACGCACAACAGAACCTTGGCCGGCTCCGCAGATCGATGAAGAATAGGAGCCTGTTCGACGATAGCCTACAATTTCCAGCGGGGCTGAAGCGCGCCGCGGACGCCGACCGACACGGCCGCCGACGGACACCCCGTCGAGGGCGACCCGTCTAACGGGCCGCGACCTGGTGGTCGGCGCGGAGGGACGTACATCGAGCGCCGGGCGACAAGCTCATCTTGAAAGGTTGAGGGGACCTCATCTGCGCGGGCCAGTGCTGGGAGAGGTCATCCCGTTGCGCGTCCGTGCAGCGTGTTTCACGGTGTTCGCCACCCCAGTGCCACCCCCGGCTCGCAAGCAGTGCTGATTTCATATTGTTACTAAATAAAAATGGCAATTTCGACTTCGGTCTTGACTCTTCACAACCATCCGTCCGGCGATCCGGAGCCGAGCCGGGAGGACACGCGCCTGACGCAGCGGCTCATCGCCGCGGGTGTGCTGATGGGCATCGGGGTGCTCGATCACGTGATCCTGGGTGAGGCGCGTTACTACAGTTATCGGGAAGAGGGGACTCTCTGAGCGTGGGAAAGACGGTGTACTTCGACTGCTTCTCCGGGGCCTCCGGGGACATGGTGCTCGGCGCGCTGCTCGATCTCGGATTGCCGCTCGACGAGCTCCGCGGGGCGCTGGGGAGTTTGGCGATCGACGTCGGCACGATCAGCGCCGAGCGTGTGCTGCGCGCCGGTATCTCGGCTACGAAGTTCCGAATCCTCGAGCACACCGGCGCCGAAGGGCAGGAGAGGCCGACTGGGGAGGCCCGGCACTCGCACTCGCACTCTCACTCGCACCCCCACAGGCACGGGCACAGCCATAGCCATTCGCACGAACACGAACACGAACACGAACACGAACACGAACACGAAGGCGAAGGTCACCATTCCGGGGCCGGGCAGTCGCAAACTCATGCCCACGCGCATGGCCACGCCCACGATCAGGGGCATCAGCACGCGCCGCCCGGCGGGGGCCATGGGCATCACAGCCTCGCCGAGATTGGCAAGTCCATCGAGCGCTCCGCGCTGTCGCCCGACGGGCGCACGCGTGCGCAGGAGCTTTTCCGCCGGCTGGCCGAAGCCGAAGCGGCGATACACGGGATGCCCGTGGAGCGCGTGCACCTCCACGAGGTGGGCGCCGTCGACTCCATTGTCGATATCGTCGGCGCCGTATTCGGTATGGAATGGCTGGGGGCAACACGGGTGGTCTCCTCACCGATCAATGTCGGCGGCGGAACGGTCCGCTGCGCGCACGGTGTCTTCCCGGTGCCCGCGCCCGCGACGGCGCGCATCCTGCGCGGCGTGCCGATCTATGCCGGAGACGTCCGGAAGGAACTGACCACCCCGACAGGCGCGCTGCTCGTGACCGCGTACGCCGACAGCTTCGGTCCCCTTCCGCAGATGCGGGTGAACGGCATCGGGTACGGTGCCGGGGACCGCGACTTCCCCCAGCATCCGAACGTGCTTCGGCTGATCGAGGGGGACGAAGGAGCCGAGGGGGCGTCAGAACGGATCGTGATGATCGAGTGCGAGATCGACGACATGAACCCGCAGCTCTTCGGGCCGCTGATGGATCGGCTCTACGCGAACGGCGCCCTCGATGTCTACTACGCCGCGGTGCAGATGAAGAAGAACCGGCCCGGCACCCTCGTCACCGTGCTGGCGCCCCCCGACCGGCGGGATGCGCTCAGCGCTGTTCTCTTTACGGAGACGACCACCATCGGCGTGCGGTACCACGACGTGCGGCGCGAGCGGCTGGAGCGCGAGGTGATGACGATCGAAACGGCTGTCGGGCCGGTGCGCTTCAAGGTGGCGCGGCGGCACGGGCGTGTGATGAACGCTTCGCCCGAGTTCGAGGACTGCGCCCGCGCCGCGGCCGAACGCAGCCTGCCGATCAAAGATGTACAGGCGCTGGCGATGAAGGCCTGGCTGGACCGCGCGCAGAGCTGAGCATGCCAACCTTCTACTTGACCACCGCAATCGATTACGTGAACAGTCGTCCCCATCTCGGGACGGCCTACGAAAAGATTGCGGCCGACGTGATTGCCCGGTACAAGCGCCTGGCCGGCTTCGACACCCATTTCGTCATGGGCAACGACGAGCACTCGCAGAACGTGTTCCGGCGCGCGCGCGAGCTCGGGGAGGAACCGCTCGCGTACTGCGACCGCATGGCGGTCGAGTTCACCGAGGTGTGGCGGAGCCTCGACGTCTCATTGGATGATTTCATCCGGACCACCGAGCCGCGGCACCGCACAGGGGTGCAGGAGCTGGTGCGCCGCATGACCGCGGCCGGAGACATCTACGAGGGGCACTACGAAGGGTGGTACTGCGTCTCCTGCGAGGCGTTCAAGCAGGAGAAAGACCTGGTCGAAGGGCTCTGCCCGATTCACCGGACGAGGCCGGACTGGCTGCGCGAGAAGAACTACTTCTTCCGCCTGTCGAAGTACCGCGACGCGCTGCTCGCCCACTTCGAGGCGCATCCCGACTTCCTCGTGCCGGAGATCCGGCGCAATGAGATCCTGCGGCTGCTCGAATCGGGGCTCGACGATATCTCCGTGAGCCGCGCCGGGCAGGCGTGGGGCATCGCCATGCCGGAGGATCCCGCCAGCGTCATCTACGTCTGGGTCGACGCACTCATCAACTACATCACGGCCGTCGGATACGGGACCGACCCCGCGGCCTTCGAGCGTCACTGGCCCGCGGACCTGCACGTCATCGGCAAGGACATCACGCGGTTCCACTGCGTGATCTGGCCGGCGATGCTGATGAGTGCGGGCTTGGCGCTGCCCCGGCAGGTGTTCGGTCATGGCTGGCTGCACCTGAAGGGGGAGAAGATGAGCAAGTCGCTCGGCACGATCGTGGATCCGCTGGAGGCTGCGCAGCGCTTCGGCCCCGATCCCCTGCGGCTGTATCTGACGAAGGAGATCACGTTCGGTTCTGATGGGGACTTTACCTGGGACCGATACGAGGACCGCTACAACGTCGATCTGGCGAACAACCTGGGAAACCTCGTGAGCCGCGTGGGTGCCATGGCCGAGAAGTACCGCGACGGCGTGGTGCGACCCGGCGGGGCCTCGGACGGGCGTCTGGCTGAAACGGCACGCGAGGCGGCCGGGAGCTACGCGCACCAGATGGATGCGTTCGCTCTCGAACGGGGAGCGGCCGCCGCGTTTCGAATCGTGGATGCCGCAAACGAATACATTGCGGGCACGGAGCCGTGGGCACTTGCTCGAGACGCCTCGCACGCCGACCGGCTCTCACAGGTGTTGTTCGACGTTGCCGAATCCGTCCGGGTGGCGGCGGTGCTGCTGCTGCCCATTATTCCGCGATCGGCTGCCGAGATCCTCCGCCGGGTCGGGCACACGGGGGACGTGCAGGACGTGCGGCTCCGGGATGCGGACTGGCGCGGGCAGGGTGAGCGGCGGATTCTCAAGGGAGACGCATTGTGGCCCCGCATCGTTGCAGCAGAGGGGGCCAGGAACGAGGTGCCGGTATCCAGGCCGGCTATTGTCGCCGGCGGGGCAGGTCGGCAGGAGAGGCAGAGGAACCATCCAGTGGAACAGCAGAACGGATCCGGGGACGCGGCGTCCGCCGCGCCGGCGGCAGCACAGGAAGCCGCACCCGCGGCTCCCGCCCCTGCGGCGGGGAACGCGCAGATCACGATTGACGATGTCATGAAGCTCGACCTGCGGGTGGCGAAGGTGCTCACCGCGGAGAAGGTGCCGAACTCGCGCAAGCTCGTCAAGCTGAGCGTCGATGTCGGCAGCGAGCAGCGCACGCTGGTGGCCGGCATCGCCGAAGCATACGAGCCCGACACACTTGTGGGGCGCACGATCGTGATGGTCTTCAACCTGAAGCCCGCAAAGTTGATGGGCATCGAGTCGAACGGGATGGTGCTTGCGGCCAGCCCCGACGGGGGCACACCCACACTCGTCGGGTTCGAGGGGGAGGTCCCGCCAGGCACGCGGGTAAGGTAGGGGAGCGGGGACCAATTCCCAACGCCCAACTCCCAACGCCCAACGCCCAACTCCCAACTCCCAACGCCCAATCACCGGCTTTCAAAGAGGTTCGCGAATTCGGTGGTCGTGAGTCGGAAGCTGCCCACATCCGCTCTCGCAGTTCTGATCCGCCGGGCGACGGATGACTCGTGTGAGAGTGACGAATGGGCGCTCCTCTCCTCCCCGTTTCCCGAGTCTCCCGTTCTGCTCAGAAAAGGCGCCGCACCCTTTTCATGCATCGGGGCGATCCCATTCATGGGGGACTCCTGCTGGAATCTGGTGTGGGCGTTGGGAATTGGGCGTTGGGCGTTGGGCGTTGGCGTTGGCGTTGGGAGCTGGCGCCAGGACTTTTCACGCCCCGTCTGCCCGCGGACGGCGCTTCAGGATCTCTGCCGCTTCCGGACGCTTCAGGTAGAACGGATCGAGCGGATAGCAGCCCGACACCATCCCCAGGCGCGGACCGGTCGTGCAATCGCTGAACGTGCGGCACACCGACTTGCGGCGGAGCGGGGCGCCGCGCAGCACATCGTGAGGCAGGTCGGGATACGAGAGCACCATGCGTCCGAGGCCGACGAAATCGGTCATCCCCGCGCCGACCGCGTGCTGGGCGACGTGCGGCAGCCATTCCTGCAGATAGCTGTAGGCGGATCCGACAAGCACGAGATTCGGGAACCGGGCCTTCAACAGGGCGGTCGCCCTGATCTGCCGTGCGACGCCGCGCAGGGGATCCTCAGGGGGCAGGTATCCATCGAGCGGCGGGAACAACGCAGGGCGCTGGATGTGAGGGTTGTAATACGGGCTCCCGGCCGTGATGCAGATCCACCGGACGTCCATCGCCTCGAGCATGGTCAAGAGGGCTGCCGCATCAGCCATCTCCGCCGTATCATCCGCCGACGACAGACCGAAGCCGTGATCGACCTGACCGGCGCCAGGATCCGGTTCGCCGATGCCGTCGGAGCGCTTCCTGTAGGGAACGGTGTCGAATGCGGAGAGCCGCACGGCGATGAGCAGCCCTGGAACCGCAGCACGGATCCCCTCGATCACCGTCCTCATGAACCTGGTGCGGTTCTCCAGGGAGCCGCCATACCGCCCCTCGCGCGCGCGCGCCCCCAGCAGCTCGTGCCCCAGATAGCCGTGACAGGCCTTGATGTCCACGAATGCGAACCCGGCGCCGTACGCCAGACGCGCCGCCGCGATGAAGTCGTCCACCAGCACGTCGAGCTCGTCGTCTGACAGGACCCGGACCCCGCCCGGCACACGTTGATCCAGGACGGAATGCGCGCTGCCCGCCATCGGCTCGGGGCGGTCGAACACATTGGGGCGGCACCAGCGGCCGGAATGCGTGAGCTGAAGACCGATGAACAGATCGCCGTCCGCACCCGCACCGTATCGCTCCCGGTGTGCGGCAATGAGCTCGTCGCGCAAGCCGGCGACGAGAGGCTGCGTGGCAGGCGTGAGCAGCAGCTGGTTCGGATTCGCACGGCCGTCGTGCCGGACGGCCACCGCTTCCCCACCCCAGATCAGCTTGGCTCCGCCTGACCCGAAGTTGCGCCAGCGACGGAGTGTCAACTCTGATGGCTCGCCGGCCGGGGTGCCGTCCCACCCCTCCATCGGCAGCACGCAGAAGCGATTCCCCACCCTTACGCCGTCGCATTCGAACGGCCTCGCCAGGGGGGACTCCCCCGGTGGAAGCAGCGAATCGTCGAACTCCAGCGGAATGCCGGAGCCCGTCAGGTGTGCACGGAATGCCGCCGGTGTCTTGAGAGACGCCACGCGGGGGTAGCCGTCGCTCACAGGGTCACCTCCCCCGCCCATACGGCACCGTGAGGGTAGCGGTGCAGGGAACGGGACTCGGACTTGATCGCAATGCTGTAGCCGGGCTTTGACGGAGGCATATATCGGGCGCGCCGAATGACGACAGGGTCCTCGAAATGCTCGTGCAGGTGATCCACGAACTCCGTCACGCGTCCCTCCATGGTCCCCGAGACGGCAATGTAATCGAACATCGAGAGATGCTGCACGTACTCGCACAGGCCGACGCCGCCGGCATGCGGGCAGACCGGCACACCGAACTTCGCGGCCAGGAGAATCACCGCCAGGTTTTCGTTCACACCGCCGAGGCGGCAGCTGTCGATCTGGCAGAAGTCGATTGCCCCTGCCTGCAAAAGCTGTTTGAAGATGATGCGGTTCGCGCAGTGTTCACCGGTGGCGACCCCGATCCCGGCGGGGCGCACCCCTTTTGCGATCGCGGCATGCCCAAGCACGTCGTCCGGGCTCGTAGGCTCCTCGATCCACAACGGGCGGTACTTCGCCAGGGCGTTGACGCGCTCGATCGCTTCGTTGACGTCCCACTGCTGGTTCGCGTCGATCATGAGCGTGCGGTCCGGACCGATCTCCTCCCGCACCAGTGACACACGCCGCTCGTCGTCTTCCGGCGAGGCGCCGACCTTCACCTTGAAATGCGTCCAGCCATCAACAAGAGCCGCACGAACGAGTCCCCGGATGCCGTCGTCCGAATACCCCAGCCAGCCAGCGGAGGTGGTGTATGCCGGATAGCCACGTTTCAACAGATCCGCTTCGCGATCAGCTTTGGTCGGGGCCAGCCGCTCCAGGATGTCGAGCGCCTCCGCAGGAGTGATCGCGTCGGTGATGTAGCGGAAGTCCACGGCGGCGACGATCTCGCGCGGAGTCATGTCGGCCAGCAGCTTCCAGAGCGGCTTCCCTTCGGACCTGGCATAGAGGTCCCAGACCGCGTTGACGATGGCGGCGAGTGCGAGGTGGATGACGCCTTTTTCGGGACCAAGCCACCGGAGCTGCGACTCGGACGCGAGACTTCGCCAGAACCCTGACATGTCGGACGTGAGGTCGGCCAGCCGGCGCCCCACGACCAGATGCCGCATCGCTTCAATCGCCGCGACGCAGATCTCATTGCCGCGACCAATCGTGAAGGTCAGGCCGTGCCCCTCGAGCGCGCCATTCGTCCTGAGCACCACGTACGCCGCCGAGTAGTCGGGGTCCTTGTGCATCGAGTCGGTACCCGCCCCGGAACGCGAGGTGGGAAAGCGGAGATCGATTGCCTCGAGGTCCTGGATGACGATGTTCATGGAACTCCCAAACTCCAACTCCCAACTTCCAAAACTCCCAACTTCCAACGCCCAACTCCCAACGCCCAACGCCCAACGCCCAATTCTCAATTCTCAGCTCCGTTCGGAGCTATTCGTCGTCCCCCTTGGGAGTTGGGAATTGGGAGTTGGAGGTTGGGAGGTTGGGCGTTGATCCGAGTCACCTTGTCGGCGCCTGTCGCCACCTGTCGAGTGCAACGGCAATGACGATGATGATTCCCGTGACAATCTGCTGGACCCAGTTCGGCAATCCGTGCTGCGAACAGCCAATCTGAATCACCGCCATAATCGCCGCACCCGCGACGGTGCCAAGGACTGTGCCTTTGCCCCCCGAGAGGCTGCCGCCGCCGATGATGACCGCAGCAATCACGTCGAGCTCGAGGCCCACGCCAACGGTGGGATCTCCTACCGCGAGGCGCGAGAACTCGAGCACGCCCGCCAGCCCGGCAAATGCGGCGGAGAGACTGTAGACCTGCAGCTTCCGGCGGTCGATCCGGACGCCACAAAGCCGGGCGGTCCGCTCGTTGGAGCCGATGGCAAAGAGGTGCCGGCCGAAACGGGTGTACCCCAGCACGCCAGCCACCAGTACGGCCAGCACGATCGTGAGCCACACGCCGGCGGGAACACCAAGGTTGCCGTCCCTGGCCGTCCGCAGCAGCCCGTTGAGCCAGGTGATCGGCGCCTCGATTCGGCGCTCCTCCGCAAGCCCCTTGGCCGCACCGCGCACGAGGAGCATGGTGCCCAGCGTCACGATGAACGGCACGACGCGGAGTCGCGTGATGAGCAGGCCATTGACCGTGCCGCACAGCGCCGCCGCGGCGAGCGCGCCGAGCGCCGCCAGCGCCGGATCCATGCCCATGCGCAGCAGGAGCGCGGTGACCACCGTGCTCAGCGCGACGATGGACCCCACGGAGAGGTCGATGCCGCCCGAGACGATGACCATCGTCATCCCCAGCGCCGCCACGCAGACGATGACCGTCTGACGCGCCATCAGCTCCAGGTTGGCCGGCCTGAAGAATCGCGGACCGATGAGCAGCCCGAAGATGAGGGCGACGAGCAGCAATCCCAGCAGCACGCCGGTGTCGCCACGCATCCGCCAGAAGGCGCTCAGCCGGCTTTGGCGCCGGACGCTTCCATCAGCAGTGAGTGTTCCGTCCATTCAGATGCCAGACGCACAGGTCCCAGGCGGCCGCGGCACATCACGGCCACACGATCACAAAGCCCCAGCAGCTCCGGCAGGTAGCTGCTGACCATCAGCACGGCGCGGGGACGCCCCACGGCCACACGGTCCGCCACGATGGCGGGCTCCCCCCCGGTGCCCGACGCCTGCGGCGGCTCGTGGGCGTGCCCGGATGCCAGCGCATCCAGGACCGCATAAATCTGAGCCTTGCTGCCGACGTCGATGCCCCGCGTCGGCTCGTCGAGCACCAGAAGGTCCACGTCGTGGTGCAGCAGCCGCGCGAGGGCAACCTTCTGCTGGTTACCGCCCGAGAGCTCTCCTACGGCCTGAGCTGGCCCCGAGCTGCGGATGGCGAAACGGTCGACCCACCGCGACGCCGCTGACGCCTGCCGCGATGGGAACACGAGAAACCCAGGCCCGAGCTCCTCCAGGCGCGACATCGTCAGGTTGTCCGCGATGCTGAGGCCGGAGGCGAGCCCTTCGCCTGCCCGATTCTCGCTCAGCATCCCGACGCCCTGATCCCACCTGGCCGCCGGCGAGGCAGGACCGGAGTATACGCCGACC
Source organism: Acidobacteriota bacterium (assembly GCA_013697225.1). Classification (GTDB taxonomy): domain Bacteria; phylum Acidobacteriota; class Vicinamibacteria; order Vicinamibacterales; family 2-12-FULL-66-21; genus JACCXG01. The sequence continues at coordinate 5,776 of JACCXG010000646.1, read as the reverse complement.
CTGATCCTGCCGCTGCGGACACTCTCCAGGCCGAAGATCGTCCGAAGCAGCCGGGACCGTCCGGCGCCGAGGAGCCCGGCAATGCCGACGATCTCCCCGCGCCGCAATGACAGCGTGGCCGCTCCGGGTTCAAGGTCTACGAGCTCGAGCAGCACGTCCCCCGGCTCGCGCGGGCTGCGCGGGTACAGCGCCTCGACCTCACCACCCACCATCAGCTGGACGATGGCGTCGGCTGGCATGTCCCGGGTGCGGCCCGCGCCCACGTTGCGGCCGTCCCGAAGCACGACCACACGGTCCGAGACCGCCTGGACCTCCTCGATGAAATGCGAGATGTAGACGATGGCCATCCCCTGCGATTTGAGCCGCTCGAGCAACTCGAACAGGCGCTGCACGTCGCCGTGTGACAAGCTGCTCGTCGGCTCGTCGAGCACGAGGACGCGGGAGCCACTGGCGAGGGCGCGCGCAACCTCGACGAGCTGCTGGGATGCGGGCGAGAGGTCCGCCACGATCGCGTCCGGCACGATCTCCTCGTGTCCGAGTTGCGCGAGCGCGCGGCGCGCGGTGTCCCGCATCTCATGCCATTGGAGCAGTCCGCGGCGCACCGGCTCGAGCCCCAGCGCGATGTTCTCCATCACCGTGAGGTGCGGTGCCAGCGAGAGCTCCTGATGGATCATCGCGACACCGGCGGCGCGAGCATCTATGGGTTCCCGAGGGGCATATGGCTGCCCCTCGAGCATCATGCTCCCCGAATCCGGCCTCACCACCCCCGACAGCACTGCCATCAGCGTGCTCTTGCCCGCGCCGTTCTGGCCGACAAGCGCGCAGACTTCACCGGGGGCGACCGAGAAATCCACGCCGTCGAGCGCGATTGTCGCGCCGAAGGCCTTGCGGACGCCGCGCATCTCGAGCCGCGGCGTACCGGACGTCACGGCGTGCCCCGGGAGAGGTCCGGCTGCAGGAGCGCGTGGATGCCCGGATCCTTCATGTTCTCCCGGGTCGCCAGGTTGACCCCCGTGTCGATCCGCTTCTCGACGGGCTCCCCTCGCAGGTGCGACACCATCGTCTTCACACCGAGGTATCCCATCTTGACCGGGTCCTGGACGACCAGCGCGTCGATGTGCCCCTCGGCCAACCCTTTCACGAGGCTGTCGGACGCGTCGAACCCGACGAACCGCGTCTTGCCCGCCCAGCCGTGATCCTGCAGCACGCGCATCACGGCAAAGGTCGAGGACTCGTTCACGCAGAAGATCGCGTCCACTGCCAGAGACCCGTCGCGGTCGCGGTAGCGGGAGAGAATCGCTTCCGACCGGTTGTACGCCCCTTCGACATCCGTCCCGACATACTGATTGGAGCTGAGGATCTCGATGCCCGGATGCGACGCCAGCCCCTCGAGGAACCCCTCCTCGCGCTGGCTGGTGCTGTCGTGCCCCTCCGCGTAACGCAGGAGGATGACCTTGCCCTTGCCGTTCAGGCGTGAGGCCACATGGTCCGCGGCCAGGGCGCCACCCTTCCGGTTGTCGGTGGCCACGAAGCTCACATAGTCCCCCCCTTTCAACCCGGAGTCGAAGATCACGACGGGGATGTTCTGCCGCTGCGCCTCCGCCACGGGGAGTGCGAGCGCGACCTCGTCGAGGGGCGCGAGGACGATGCCCGAGACCCCTCGTGTGATGAAGCCCTCGACCTCGGAGATCTGCGACGCGCGGTCGTCCTCCCGGAGCGGCCCGCGCCAGATCACGCCCACATCGAGCTCCTGCCCGGCCCGCTCCGCGCCGGCCCGGATGCTCTGCCAGAACGCGTGGGTCGTGCCTTTCGGGATCACCGCGATGGTGAGCCGGTCATCGTCCTGCCCGCCGCCGCACGCGCCGGCAAGAACGGCCGCCACCATCAACCCGATCAGATTTCTCTTCATCGTGGGTGCTCCTGTGCAAATCCCATGTTCTGAATGTTATGTCCTGAAGCCTATGGCTGCGGAATCGGCGTGCCGCCCGACGTGCTCGATACGTAGCACGCCTCCACGAGGGCCATGGTCCTGATTGCGTCTGCCATCGGGGATATCAAGGCGTCATCTTCACCAGCGACGAAGCGCTGCAGGTTCGACATCGGCCCTTCGAACGCTTCGGTGAACCACGAGCCCCGGAGAGGCACTCCCTCCCACTCCCTTCCCGTCGTCACCTCGAGACTGTCAGGCGGACCGTCCGGGTAGTCGAGGTTTACCCCCATCGTGAGCATGGCAGCACCGGCCGTCCCCTCGACCTTCAGCATGGACGCCTGATGAGCAGGGCCGAAGGCATGAGTGTGGTTCAGCGCCAGAGAGCAGCGGAGACGATCGCCGTAATCGAGAATGATACTGCTCCTCGTGTCGGCAAAGCCGGACATCCCCGGGTGGGCGACGGCCCGGCAATAGACCGACAGCGGCTCCCCTGCCAGGCGGCGGATGGCGTCCAGGTAGTGGACGGAGTGGTAGAGGATCTCCAGCCGCGGCGCCCGTCGGGCGAACTCCCAGTTCTCCCAGGGCTGGCGGACCTGCAGCCTCACCTCGATATCGGTGATCTCCCCAAGGGCACCACGCTCAATCAGGTCGTGAACCACGAGGACGTTCGGGCTGAACCGCAGCTGAAAGTTCAAGGCGGCCGTCAGCTCACGCCCGCGGCAGGTCTCCAGGATCCGGCGAGCGGCCTGGAGGTCGTTTCCCATCGGCTTCTGTACGAGCACGGCCGCGCCGTGTGGAAGGGCCTCCAGCACGGACAGCACCTGATCCCCGGGGACCGCGACATCGAAGACGACATCCGGCGAGGAGCACGCTTGCTCGACGCTGTCGAAGACCACCTGGATCTCGAAGTGCCGCGCGGTGTCCAGCGCGGCCTGTCGCTGCACGTCGAAAACACCTCTCACCGGCAGACCCAGGCGCCGGTACGCCGGCAGGTGGGCGCTGCGCACGATGGCCCCGGCCCCGATGAGCACGATTGGCCGCGGCCGCGTCGGCACTGGCCAGGCCTGCGGGGAAGAGAACATCCGGGCGACTAGAACCCGAACCAGCGCGGAAGTGTCAGTGAGATGGCCGGAATGTAGGTGATCAGGAGCATCGCGACAAGCATGGCCAGGAAGAAGGGGATCGCGGGGGGCACGACCCGCGCGATCGTGGTGCGGCCGACGCTGCAGCCCACGAAGAGGCAGGTGCCGACAGGTGGCGTGCAGAGGCCGATGCAGAGGTTTGCAATCATGATGATGCCGAAGTGCACCGGGTCCACCCCGAATCCCATCACTGCCGGGAGCAGAATGGGCGTGAAGACGAGCACCGCAGGGGTCATGTCCATGAACGTGCCGACGGCGAGCAGCAGCACGTTGATGATGATCAGCAGAACCAGAGGATTGGGCGAAAGGCTGAGCAGCGCAGCGCTCGCGGTCTGCGGCACGCGCTCGAACGAGAGGGCCCAGCTCAGTGCCTGGCTCGTCCCGACGAGCAGCATCACGACAGCGGTCGTCTTGGCCGAGCGGAGGAAGATGTCCGGCAGATGGCGGACGTGGATCTCGCGGTAGACCCCGACCCCGAGCAGCAGGGCGTAAGCCACGGCAATGGCCGACGCCTCGGTTGCCGAGAAGATCCCCCCGAGGATCCCGCCCAGTACGATGACGACGAGGAACAGGCTGGGGACCGCGGCCGCCATCGACGGCAGCAGCGGCGGCGGGTCGATCCGGTGCTCGACGCCGGTGCGCACGTTGTGCAGGAACGCGGCCGCCATGATCGCAAGCCCCACGAGCAGCCCCGGCACGACACCGGCCAGGAACAGGGCCGCCACCGAGACGTTCCCCGCCACAACCGCGTAGACAATCATGATGTTGCTCGGGGGAATCAGGAGGCCCGTGGTGGCGGATGTCGCGGTGAGGGCGACGGAGAACTCCCGTCGATACCCCTTCTCCACCATCTGCGGGATCATGAACCCGCCGATGGACGACACGGCCGCGGCTGCCGAGCCCGACACCGAACCGAACAGCATGCAGGTGATCGTGTTGACGTAGGCAAGCCCCCCCGGCACCCGCCCGACAAGCGCCGCGGCGAAGTCGATGAGCCGCCGAGCCATCCCCCCTTCACCCATCAGCAGCCCCGACAGCACGAAAAACGGGATGGCGAGCAGTGGAAAGCTGGCAATGCCGGTCGCGATCCGCTGCGCGACGACGTAGCCGGTCGGGACGTCGCCGATCGCCGCCACCGCCACGACCGCCGACAGCCCAAGACAGACGGCCACCGGGACGTTCAATACCAGCAGCGCCAGGAAGACGATCGCCAGGGCGATGAGTTCCGGCATGTCAGGCGGCAGGAGCGGCGCCCGTCGCCGGCGGACCGGCGGGCTCCAGCAGGTGCTCGATCGAGAACGCGCTGATGAAGAGGCCGCTCAGGGGAACGGCCGAGTAGAAATACCCCACCTTCCACTGCAGGACCGGCGTGAGCTGGCCCGACCCCAGCGTGTCGGTCACGAGCCGGTAGCCGCCGTAGCACAGGGCGAACCCGGCAAAGAGCAGGACGCAGAGCTCCACGAGGATCACGGTCAGGCGCTGCGCGGCCGGATCGAAGTGGGAAACGAAGTAGTCCACGCCCAGATGCCCCCTGCTGCGGTAGGTCAGCGCGCTCCCGAGCAGCGACACCCAGACCAGCAGATAGACGGCCAGTTCCTCGGTCCAGTCGCTCGGCACGATTCCCGGCCAGTACCGGGAGACGACCCCCCACAGCACGACAACCACCAGGGCGACGAACAGGGAGGAGGTGAAGATCTCGAGTCCCCTGACAATGCCGTGCCACGCGAGTGCGGCGCTGCGCGTCACGCTCACCGGACCTCGCGGACGCGACGCGCGAGCTCGCCCACGCGCGTGCCTTCGAACGTCTGGTACATCGGCGCCATCGCCGCGGCGAAGGCCGCCTGATCGGGATGGTAGATGGTGACGCCGGCCTTCTCCACCTCCCGGAGGGCATCTTCGGTCTGCTCACGCCACAGCTTGCGCTGGAACGCGACCGATTCATCGGCCGCCTGGCGGATCCAGCTCTGGACCTGGGGCGTCAAGCCCTCCCAGATTCTGGTGCTGAAAATCACGACGTCGGGCACACGCGTGTGCTCGTCGAGCGAGTAGTGCCTCGCCACCTCGTAGTGCCGGCTGGTGTAGAAGCTCGGAGGATTGTTTTCCGCCCCGTCGATCATCCCCTGCTGGAGGGCCGTATAGAGCTCCCCGTAGGGAATCGGCGTGGGGCCGCCGCCGAGAAGCGTGATCATGTCACGCGCCGTCCTGCTCGGCAGCACCCGCAGCTTCATTTCGCGGACGTCCTCGGGCCGCAGAATGGGCTTTGTCAGCGTATAGAAACTTCGGCTGCCCGAATCGTAGTAGCAGAGCCCGTGCACCCCCTGTGGGTCACCCGCACGGAGGATCTCCTCCCCCACGTCGCCGAGCAGCACCTTCCAGTAGTGCTCCTCGTCGCGGAAGAGATAGGGCAGGCCGAAGACGGCCATGTCCGGCACGAAGCCCTCGAGCGCCGCCGCCGACGTCTTCACCATCGCGAGGGCGCCACGCTGCGCCTGTTCGATGTTCTCCGGCTCGGAGCCGAGCTGGCCTCCGCCGAACACCTGGAGCTCCACGGTCCCGGCCGACAGCTCCGAGAGCCGCGTCGCCATGAACTCCATTGCGATGTGCACGGCGTGCGAGGGAGGCAGCACGTGCCCGAGCTTCAGCACGATGCGCCCCGACGCTCCGCCCGTGCGTGCCGAGCGAATCGACGGCACCAGCGCCGCTG
>JACCXG010000616.1 GCA_013697225.1 Acidobacteriota bacterium | reverse complement strand
GACGGATTGATTCTCCGAGGGGACCCGGAGCAGGGCCAGAAGCGGGGGATCGCGCTGAACAGCGCGTCGACGATCATCCGCAACTCCGATATCCGGGGCATCAAGGCGGTCGGGCAGGACAGCCAGGCCATCGGCGGGTGGAACGGACCAGGACCCTATCTGATCGAGAACAACTACCTCGAGGCTGCCGGTGAAAACGTGATGTTCGGCGGGGCCGACCCGGCGGTCCCGGATCTGGTGCCGAGCGACATCACGTTCCGCGGCAACTACGTCACGAAGCCGCTCGAGTGGCGTGGCTCGCGGTGGACCGTGAAGAACCTGTTCGAACTGAAGAGTGCCCGTCGCGTGCTCATCGAAGCCAACGTGTTCGAGCACAACTGGCTTGCGGCCCAGACGGGGTATGCCATTCTCTTCACCCCCTTGAACCAGGATGGGAGAGCCCCCTGGACGGTCGTCTCGGACATCACCTTCCGCTACAACATCGTCCGGCACGTGGCCTCGGCCATCAACATCCTCGGGTGGGACTACCAGGCGACGAGCCGGCAGACCCGCGGGATCCAGATCCAGCACAACCTGTTCTACGACGTGGACGGTTCCCGGTGGGGTGGAGATGGCCGTTTCCTGCTGATTGGCGACGAACCGGTCGACATCCTGGTGGATCACAATACGGTGATCCAGACCGGCAGCGTAATGCAGCTGTACGGGATGAGCGCGGGCCGCCCCAGAGTTATCCGGAACCTCAAGTTCACGAACAACCTGACCCTGCACAACGAGTACGGAATCATCGGGGAGAGTTATGGCGTCGGCAAGCCGGCACTGGACGCTTTCCTGAGCGGACAGGAGGTCCGCCGCAACGTGCTGGCCGGCGGGAACGGCGAGCTGTACCCGGCCGACAACCTGTTTCCGGCGGTGGAAGAGTTCCTGAACGAGTTCGTCGACAGCGATAGGGGGGATTATCGGCTGCGGCCGGACAGCCGCTTCCGCTCGGCCGCTTCGGATGGCACGCCCCTCGGCGCCGCGGTGGATCTCCTGAGGCGCCGGATGCCGCCTGGCGACTTCACCGGCAATCTCCTGCGCAGACAGTAAGAGCCGCTCCCTCCGGGGCCCTCTCCCGCCCTACCCCCTCGCCGGGACGCCACCAGCCCCGGGCACGTGAATTGCTGACCTGAGCCCGCAGGAAATCTCGCGGATCCCCCGCGAGTGAGGGCGCCAGACTCATCATGAAGCAAGTACTCCGCAAAGGTTTGAAGGATATCGTCGTGGAGGAGGTCCCGGATCCTCTGCTGTTGCCGCACCACGTGCTGGTTCGTCCGGCGTTCTCCCTTATCAGCAGCGGGACCGAGACTGCCAGCCTGCACCAGGAAGGCGTCGTTGCAGAGCTGCGGCACAACCCCTCTCATCTCCAGAAGATTGCCGCCGCCGTGAAGACTACCGGCCCGGTCCGCACGTTCTCGGAGGTCAGGGCCAAGTTCAGCGAGTATGCCGTGCTCGGTTACTCGGGGGCCGGCAGGGTTGCGGAGGTTCACCCGACGGTCACCGACATCCAGCCGGGGCAATTCGTTGCCTTCGGCGGGGAAGGCTCGGGTCACGGCGAGACGGTGGCCGCCGGCCGGAACCTCGTAGTGCCGCTGCCCGAAGGGGTCCCCCTCGAGCACGGTCCCTTCGCCACCCTCGGCAGCATCGCCCTGCACGCCGTTCGCATCGCGAACATCGGACTCGGAGAAACCGTCGTCGTGATTGGGCTGGGGATTGTCGGGCAGCTCATCGCGCAGCTCGCGCGCCTGCAGGGAGGATCGGTAATCGCGATCGACCTCAAGACCGAGCGCATCGATCTGGCGAAGCGACTTGGGGCGGAGCACGCCCTTTCTGCCGAAGCGGCAGGGGAGATTCGCTCCTTGACGGATGGCCGTGGCGCTGATTGCGTGATTGTGGCGGCGGCCGCCAAATCTCCCGCACCCTGCCAGCAGGCGCTCGAGATCTGTGCCGACCGTGGCCGGCTGGTGATCGTCGGAGCGGTGCCGATCGAGTTTCCGTGGCACGAGATGTACATGAAGGAGATCAAGCTCTTCATGTCCCGTGCGTATGGCCCCGGCAGCTACGACGCGTCGTACGAGAAGGGGGGGCGCGACTACCCGATCGGGTATGTCCGCTGGACCGAGAACCGGAACATGGCGGAGTTCCTCCGCCTCGTCGGCCAGGGGCGTGTCGTGCTCGGCCCGCTCGTCTCCCACGAGTTCAAGATAGACGATGCTGCCGAAGCCTACCGGACGATCATGGATCCGAAGGCACAGAGCCTTGCCGTACTCCTGCGGTATCCGACGACCGAGACTGCCGATCCTCCGGCATTCACGCCGCGGCGCAGGGTCGAGGTCGCTCCCCGGGCCCACGGAACGGGGGAACTGCGCGTCGGGTTGATCGGAGCCGGGAACCTTGCCCGCTGGGTGCATCTGCCCATCATTCAAAAGGCGAGCGGGGTGTCACTGCGTGCGGTGTGTTCCACGAGCGGCGCCCGGGGGCTCAGCTACGCGAAGCGTTTCGGTGCAAGCTACTGCTCCTCAGATTACGGGGAACTGCTGCAGGATCCCGACCTCGACATGATCTTCATCCTGACGCGCAACCAGCATCACGCTTCGCAGGCCATCGCGGCGCTCGAGGCGGGGAAGCACGTCTTCGTCGAGAAGCCGATGGCAATCACGGCAG
>JACCXG010000603.1 GCA_013697225.1 Acidobacteriota bacterium | reverse complement strand
GGCGTGCAGCCGCCCCTGCAGCCGTTCGATGCGCGCGCAGAACTCCTCTTTTGCGGAGACGACCATTTCCGCGGCAGCCGAGGGTGTGGGGGCGCGCAGGTCCGCGACGAAGTCCGCGATCGTCACGTCCACTTCGTGCCCGACGGCGGAGATCACCGGCACCGGCGAGGCGGCAACGGCACGCGCGACGACCTCCTCGTTGAACGCCCACAGATCTTCCGCCGACCCGCCGCCGCGCGCGGCAATTACGACGTCCACGCCGTCGAGCTGCGCAACGGCGGCGATCGCGCGGGCGATCTCCCCGGCGGCCCCCTCACCCTGCACGCGGGTGGGCCGAATCACGAGGTGAGCATTGGGATGCCGGCGCCCGAGGACCTTGAGGATGTCCCTCAGCGCCGCGCCGTCGAGCGACGTCACGATCCCGATCTTGCGGGGCAGCGCCGGGAGCGGGCGCTTTCGTCCCTCCTCGAAGAGACCCTCCGCATGCAGCTTGCGCTTCAACTGCTCGAAGGCAAGCTGCAGCGCGCCGCGGCCGTGCGGATCCAGGTGTTCGCATACGAGCTGATATTCCCCTTTCGGCTCGTACACGCTCAGCCCGCCCCGCGCGATGACCTTCAGGCCGTCCTCGATCTTGAACCTGAGATACCGGTGCGCGGACCGGAACATCACGGCCTTGACCTGCGCGCCGCCGTCCTTGAGGGTGAAATAGACGTGCCCCGTGTTCCAGACACGGCAGTTGGAGATCTCTCCTTCGACCCAGAGCTCCCCAAACCCGGTCTCGAGCGCTGCGCGGATGCCGCTGGTCAGCTCTGAAACGGTGAGCACCTGGCGCTGCGGGCGCGGCTGGGCAGGGGCGGCCAGGGCCGGGCCCGGATCCTCTTCGAAGGGAATGTCGAACAGATCCGCCACGTCAGCGGCGCGCCCCGGCAACCGGCCGCTCGGCAAGGCTGTCGATGTCAGCGGGTGAGAGGTTGAGGCGCTCGATCTGCGTGGCCTTGCCCGTCGCCGGATCCGCCGTGATGATGACCGCGTTGAGCCGCGCCGCCCCGGCGGCTGCTTCGAACCGCGAGGGCATCCCGGTGACAAAGCGGCTCAGCGCCGCATCGGTGGCCACACCGATGATGGAGTCATGCGGGCCGGTCATGCCCACATCGGTCAGGCAGGCGGTGCCTTTTGGCAGGACCCGCTCATCAGCCGTCTGCACGTGGGTGTGCGTGCCGAGCACCGCCGTTGCGCGTCCGTCGAGGTGCCAGCCCATGGCCACTTTCTCCGACGTTGCCTCCGCATGGAAATCGACAATCACGATGCGGGCTTTGGCGCGGAGGGCGGTGACCTCCCGGACGGCCACCGCAAAGGGGTCGTCCAGCGGGGTCATGAAGATGCGCCCCATCACGTTGAGGACCGCGATCGGTTCACCGGTGCGCGTCTGCCCCATGTAGGTCCCTCGCCCCGGCACGCCGGCAGGGAAGTTCGCCGGGCGCAGCAGCTTCGTCTGCCGGGGGATGTACTCGAGCACTTCCTTCTTGTCCCAGATGTGATTGCCGGAGGTCATCACGTCGATGCCATAGCCGAGCAGCGCATCGGCGATGTCGCCGGTCACGCCGAAGCCAGCCGCTGAATTCTCGACGTTCGCAATGACGAAATCAATCGACTGCCCGTCTACGAGGGCGGGCAGTGCGCGACGCACCGCCTCCCGTCCCGGCTTCCCAAAGATGTCTCCGATGAACAGTATGCGCATGTCGGGGGTGAGCTCTCCGTGTGGCCGCCTGCTGTTGTGGACCTGCCGGTGGCGGTCATGCGGGGGACGGAGCCACCGCGTCCGATCAGGAACCGGTGACGGGAATCCGGATGTCGCGGCCGCGGCGCTCGTCGATGCGCGGCAGAAGGATGCGCAGCTCCCCGGCGACGAGCCGCGCGGAGGCACGCCCGGCGTCCACCGCCCCCGTGAGACGCACCGCGCGAACGAAGCGGCCGAACGTCCGCTCGGCCAGGTGAAACGCCGCCCGGCCGTGCGCGCAGGCTGCCGGCCGCTTCCGCCCGGCAATGACGAGGGTACCGTTCGAGAACACCAGCCGGATGTCCCCCGGCGCGAGACCTGGCAGGTCCAGCAGTATCTCGATCCCCTCTGTCGTTTCGATCACGTCCATGGGCGGCACGCAGTCGCCGGTCGTGCCCTGCGGACTCTCTTCATCGAACACCGCATGGAACAGGACGTCATCTTCCAGCGAAGGCGACTGCTGCTGCAGGCCCGGTTCGGACCGCTGACGGGAGGAGTGCGCCACAGTAGCCGTATTGTAGCCCGACGGGCTGCCCCTCGGCTGCCCTTCAGAGCACCGCCAGCGCATGGGACCCGACGTTCATCGCCTATCACGCCAGATCCACAGGAGAAGGGAGAAGGGAGAAGGGAGAAGCGGAGCCCAACCTGTAACTCTCCTTCGTCTTCTCGTTCTGCTGTGCAATATGAGTGCACAAGAAGCAAGTAATATGCTTGACAAATGCTCATATGTTCGTATATTGGGGAACAGACAATTTCCCCGGGCAAGGTCCCGGGCATACATCAGGAGGACAGTGCAATGGCAATCGTTCGTTGGAACCCCACCCGTGAGCTGGCCTCGATGGAGATCGACCGTCTCAACAGCATGTTTTCCGATTTCTACGGGGAGCCGTTCGGCCGGACCTGGATTCCGGCGGTGGACATCTACGAGACCGACGACCACGAGGTGGTGCTGAAGGCTGAGCTGCCGGACATGAAGCGGGAGGACATCAACCTCACCTTCGAGAACGGCGTGCTGACGCTCAAGGGGGAGCGCAAGGTGGAGGAGGCGACCAAGAGGGAGAACTACCAGAGGATGGAGCGGCGCTACGGCGCGTTCTCGCGTTCGTTCACCCTTCCCAACACCGTGGACGCCTCGCAGATCCACGCCTCTTACAAGGACGGCGTGCTGACCATTCGTCTCCCGCAGCGCGAAGAGGCGAAGCCGAAGCAGATCGCCGTCAACGTCGAATAAGTTCAAGCGGCGCAGGGGCGGGCCGGTTCTGCCGGCCTGCCTCTCTGTGTGCCCGCTCACAGACGCTGAAACCAACGGAGCTCGACACAAGGAGTCAGTCATGGCCAACGATCCCTGGGAGATGATGCGGGAGCTGGCGTCAATGCAGAACCGGATTGAACCGCATCTGGGGCAACGTCTACGACCGCGGGCAGGAAGATGAACACGGTTGACGGATCAGCCGTACGAGCGAGTACCGTGACGGCGTGCTGACGATCACGCTGCCCGTCAGGCAGGATGCGCGTCCCCGCCAGATCCAGGTGGATCACAGCGAATAGGTGGTACACTCCGAATGAGCATGGCGAAACCTTCAGACACGGTCGATCCTGCGGATCTGGATCAGGCGGAGCTCGCTCCGCTGATCACGAGCCGCTTTCTGTTTGTCGATGTCGCTGCCCAGCGCGCCAAACAACTGAGGCGGGGTGCGCTCCCCAGACTGGAACGCGTAGCCTCGGCTCCGCACAAGCTCGAGCGGGTCGCGATGGAAGAAGTGAGGCAGGGCGTCATCCAGTATCAGCTTCCCACCGTCGAAGAAGTCGCGCGCGGGCGCGGCCGATCCACCGAGTAACGCTCCGGCTGCGCCCGGGGCGGCCCGTCCTGGCCCTTGCGGAACTTCCGGCTCGCTCTTCCCGTAAACGCGGTTAGATCAGGCTCCCGGGGTCGCCTGCCCCGGAGTGACCTGATGCGCGGGGGGCGTCATGATCGAGCTCGGCGTGCTGCTGCTGGTCTGCGCGGCGGTCTTCACCCTGATAGCGGTCGCCGCGGTCGTAAAGGTGCTGCTGTGGGTCGTGCTGCTGCCGTTCCGGCTCCTCTTCTGGGCCGTCGCCGGGCTGCTCTTCCTGCCATTTCTGCTGCTGAAAGCGCTAATCGGGGGCCTTCTCATGCTGCTGGCGCTGCCCTTTCTGATCCTGGGCGCGTTGGCTGCGGCTCTCGTCGCTATCCTGATTCCGCTCCTCCCGCTCCTGCTTCTATTCGGGCTGATCTGGTTTCTGGTTCGCGACGGGCCCGAGGCGCTCGTGCGGGGGTAGACCGGCCGTTTCGTACGCCGAGGCGAGCCGCAGCAAGGTACGCTCGTCCATCTTGCGTCCGGTGAGCTGCAGGCCCACCGGGAGCCGTCC
>JACCXG010000620.1 GCA_013697225.1 Acidobacteriota bacterium | reverse complement strand
CAGCGGATGAAAAGAACGAGCTGTCCTTTCCCGCCGCGAGGATCTCCTCGAGTGCAGCCCGAATCCGGGCCGCCTCATCGCTGGAGAGCACACCGGCAGCAGCAATCGCCTCGGCCCATGCAAGGCTCCCCATCACATCGTCCTCGAACAACCGGCGGTCGAATCGGAACGATGCGCCGAATTCGAACAGAGCGGCGTCGGGGCTGCCGTCGAAACGGCCGGACCACAGGTGCGCCATCAGACGGCCTGCGGATCCGCCGCGGCCGCGGCTGCAGGGGCGACCTCCGCGAACGGAGACTTCCTGCCGACGATGCGGCAGTCGCCTTTGTAGAGTTTCAGACGAACCGCTCCCGTGACGCGGGGCTGAACCGCCGCGACGAAGGCGTCGATGGTCTCGCGTGTGTGGGAGAACCACAGGCCGCTGTACACGAGGTCGGCGTAGATTCTGCTGAGATCGTGCTTGACGCGTTCGAGCTCCCTTGGAATCACGAGCTTCTCGAGCTCCTTGTGCGCGGTGTGCAGGACGACGGCAGCCGGCGCCTCGTACACCTCCCGGGCTTTGATGCCGGCGAGGCGGTTCTCCACGACATCGATACGTCCGACCCCGTGGGCCCCTGCGATGATCTCGAGGCTCTCGATGAGCTCGAGCAGCGGCATCTCGACTCCATTGGCGCGCACGGGCACGCCCGCCTCGAAGGCGAGCTCCACGTAAGCGGGCTCCTCCGGGCATTCGCGCGGTGAGCGGGTAAGCGTGTAGATGTCCTCGGCCGGTTCGACCCAGGCATCCTCCAGGCCGCCCGCCGCGATGGCCCGCCCCCACAGGTTCGTGTCGATGCTGTAGACCCCCTCCGATGCTTCGGGAACAGGAATGTTGCGGGTTCGGGCGAATGCCAGCTTCTCGTCCCGGGACATTCCCCACGACTGCGCCGGGGCAATGATGGTGAGCGAGGGATCGAGCGCCCTGGCCGATGCCTCCAGGCGCACCTGATCGTTGTGCTCCCCGGTGCAGCCGTGTGCGATCGCGTCGGCCCCCTCCATCCTGGCGATCTCGACCAGACACCTGGCCATGAGCGGCCGCGCGAGGGCTGTTGCGAGAGGATAGCGGTCCTCGTAGACCGCGCCGGCCTGAAGCGTGGGCAGAATGTATTCGCGAACGAACTCCTCGCGAGCATCGAGGACGTGGGCCCGCACCGCACCGAGGGCGAGTGCGCGTTCGTGAAGGGCCGCGATCTCACGACCCTGCCCGAGGTCCACCGTTACGGTGATGATCTCGGCCCCGTACCGCTCGCGCAGCCACGGAATGGCGATAGATGTGTCGAGCCCGCCCGAATAGGCGAGAAGAATTCTGTGCATCGTTCAGGCCTCCACCCCAAACGCAACGAACCGATCGGCCACGGCGCGAGCCCCGTCCGCGGACCGGCAAATCACCAGAATGGTGTCATCCCCGGCGATCGTCCCCACGATCACCGAAGATGGTGCGCGGTCGATGGCGACAGCAAGCGTCTGGGCCTGCCCCGCATCGGTGCGCAGGACGATCAGGTTGCCCACGACCTCCTGCCGGCGGAGGTACTCGCCGGCCGCCCGGGCCAGGTGGGTTTCCGCGTCTGCTGGATCCGCCTGTCCAGCGGTGCCCAGGGAACGATACGCGCCGTCGGCCGTCCGTTTGACAAGACCGAGCTCGCGGATGTCGCGCGACAGGGTCGCCTGGGTCACATCGATTCCGCGCGCGTGCAGCCTCGTCCGGAGCAGCTCCTGACTCGTGATCGGCTCCTGCTCGACGAGATTCCGGATGACGGTCTGGCGGTGCGACTTCATGTCAGGGCAGCAGAACAGGCTGTGAACTTATCTTTATACATCTATCCACATTTTTATGCAACTTGCCTGGCATTGGACATTGACATTAAAGCGATCATTCCATATATTGGGACGTTCTGGGATGCATACTTATTCAGTTCGAAAGGTCGGCGTCGTCGGCGCAACCGGGTATTCCGGCGTGGAGCTGGTTCGCCGCCTGGCAAATCACCCGGGAGCGGATCTGGTGGCCGCAATGGGGTCCGCGGGGTCGGAGCCGAGGCGCATCCCGGCGTTGCGGCAGATCTGGGACGAGTCGGTCGTGCCTCTGGACCTCGATCGTCTGGCCGCCCTCGACGCCGTATTCCTGGCGGTTCCCGACACCCTTGCCGCCGAGGTCGGTCCGGCGCTGGCGGCGAGGGGTCCGCGGGTATTCGACCTGTCCGGAGCCTTCCGGCTGCGGGACAAGGCTCTGAGGAACCGGTGGTATCCGCATTCTCCCGATCCGGAGCTGCCGGTCACCTACGGTCTGACGGAGCGGTACCGGGAGGAGCTCGGAGAGGCGCGCCTCGTCGCCTGTGCCGGGTGCTACCCCACGGCAGCGATTCTCTCGCTGCAGCCGCTCGTTGCGGCCGGCCTGCTCGAACCGGGCATCATCGTTGATGCCAAATCGGGGGTCTCGGGTGCGGGGAAGACGCCCACCGAGCGCACGCACTTCTCCGAGATTCACGGCAGCATGGCTGCCTATGGCCTGTTCTCGCACCGGCACGGGGCAGAGATCGAGCAGGAGGTCGGAACGGACGTGACCTTCGTGCCGCACCTCGTCCCGCTCGACCGCGGGATCCTCGAGACGATCTACGCACGGCTGCGGCCGGGCGCCAGCGCCGAAGACGTGACGGCCACACTGCAAGCGGCCTACGCCGGCGCCGCATTTGTACGGCTCACTGGCGCTGACCTGCCCGAGATCAAGCATGTCGCGCACACGAACTTCTGCGACATCGGGTGGCGGGTGTCACCCGATGGCCGGCAGCTCGTGATGGTGGCCTGCATCGACAACCTGGTCAAGGGGGCCGCCGGGCAGGCCATCCAGAACTTCAATGTCGCCTTCGGATTTCCCGAGGCCCTGGGACTGAACTGAGCCGGCTGGATGGGCACCGTACTCAAGCTTGGCGGAGAGCTCCTCGAGGATGCGGCGGCAGTGCGCGGGGCAGCCACGGCGATTGTCCGCCTCGCCGGTCGCGAGCCGCTCGTCGTCGTGCACGGCGGCGGACGCGCGATTGACGCCGAGCTCCGCGCCAGAGGCTTGGAACCGCGGTTCGCCGACGGGCTTCGTGTGACCGATGCGGCCACACTCGACAGCGTCGTTGCCGTGCTGGCCGGCCGGACGAACACGGCGCTCGTAGCCGCCGTCGGGCTGGCGGGGGGGCGCGGGGTCGGGCTGACCGGGGCCGACGCGAGCATCGGGCTGTCGATCAAGGCCGCACCGCTGTCGGCCTCGAACGGAGAAGTAGTTGACCTCGGGCTCGTGGGCGAGCCGGCCGGCACTGATGCCTCGCTGGTGACGGACCTGCTGCGCCTCGGGTACATTCCCGTGGTTGCCAGCGTGGGGGTCTCGGCCGACGGGACCTTGCTGAATGTGAACGCCGACACGTTCGCGGCGCACCTGGCTGCAGCCAGCGGCGCCCGCCGGCTGATCATTGCGGGAACGACGCGAGGTGTGCTGGACGAATCCGGAGCCGCAATCCCGGAGGTGGACGAGGCAGCCGTGGCGCGGTTGACCTCTTCCGGCACGGCACACTCCGGGATGGTGGCCAAGCTGACAGCCTGCCGGCACGCGCTGGCCGGAGGAGTCCGCTCGGTCTCGATTGTGAATGGACGCGGGGTCGAAGACTTCGACGCGGCAGTCGGAACGATCGTCCGCTGAGGGCGGGTTGGGGAGTGGAGTGGAGACGATGATGACGACGACACAGACGGCCAGGGACGTGATCGGGCTCGACAACGCACACGTGCTGCAGACGTACCGCCGCGCCCCGGTCGTCTTCGAGCGCGGGAACGGGTGCCGTCTCTACGACGCAACCGGCCGCGCCTACCTGGACTTCATCTCGGGCATCGGCGTCTCGTCGCTGGGACACGCACATCCGCGGCTGTCGGCGGCGATTGCCGCGCAGGCGGCAACGCTGCTCCATACGTCGAACCTCTACTACCATCCGCTGCAGTCGGAGGTCGCCTCGCGTCTCACCGCTCTTTCGGGGTTGCCGCGCACCTTCTTCTGCAACAGCGGCACGGAAGCGGTCGAGGCCTGTCTCAAGTTCGCCCGGCGGTACTGGCACGCACAGGGATCGCCGCGTTCCGAGATCGTCGCGCTCGAGCGGGGTTTCCACGGCCGCACGATGGGCTCGCTCTCGGTCACCTGGGACGATCATTACCGCGCACCGTTCGGCCCCCTGCTGGAAGGGGTCACGTTCGTCTCGCAGAACGATCCTGACGCCCTCCGGCGGGCGGTCTCTTCCCGCACCGCTGCGGTGATTGCCGAGCCCCTCCAGGGAGAAGGCGGGGTCCGCCCGCTCGAGCAGGCCATGGCGGAAGCGATCACCGACGCCTGCGAGGCAACCGGGGCCCTTTTCATTGCGGACGAAGTGCAGTGCGGGCTCGGGCGCACGGGCGTGCCGTTCCACTCCGCCACGCTGGGGCTGCGGCCTGACCTGATGGCCCTCGGCAAGGCCCTTGGCGGCGGCGTCCCTGTGGGCGCCGCGTTGTTCTCGGACCGGGTCGCGGCGTCAGCGGCCTTCGGCGATCACGGCAGCACGTACGGCGGCAACCTGCTGGCGTGCCGGGCGGCCATGGTGTTCCTCGACGAGCTGACGTCGGGTCTGCTCGAGCACGTGGCTTCGACCGGTCCCCTCATCAGGGCCGCGCTCGAACGTGTGGCGGCGCGGCACCCGATGATCACCGGGATACGGGGCGCGGGTGTCATCTGGGGAGTGGAGCTGGACCGCCCGGCCGCGCCGGTCGTCGAGGCGGCGCTCGACCGCGGCCTCCTGATCAATCGCACGGCCGACACCGTGATCAGGATGTTGCCCCCCTACATCGTGGACTCAGCCGACGTGGACCAGATGGCGGTAATGTTCGATGCGGCGCTCGGGGCCGTGACAGCGGAGGAGAAATGAGCGTCACGTTGCGTGCAGCGACCCAGTCCGACGCGCCGGCGATCCATGGCCTGGTGTCGGCCAACATCGAGGCCGGTCACCTGCTGGCCCGCTCGATCGACGAGATCCGGGAACACGCGAGCCGGTTCCTCGTGGCGGAGGCGGCCGATGCCGTGGTCGGCTGCGCGGAGCTCGCGAGGTTGAGCCGAACGGTCGCGGAGGTACGATCGCTGGTCGTGCACGAGTCGCTGCGCGGCCAGCAGATCGGTACGCGGCTCGTGGCACACCTGGCAGGCAGCGCCAGCGGGTCGGGCTACGAAACGCTCTGCGCGTTCACGCACGATCCGGCGCATTTCGTCCGGCTCGGCTTCACGATCGTGCCGCACATCTGGATGCCGGAAAAAATCGCGCACGACTGCACCGGCTGCGCGCTGTTCCGCCGCTGTGGCCAGTACGCCGTGAGGCTCATGCTTCGGAATGGAGTCGCGGCTGCACCAGAGCGTACGGCCGCCATGATCTACGGCCGCGGGGTAGCGCCGCGCCGTGCGAACATCGAGCGGCTCCAGCTCACCCCGGCCAGGGGCGCGCAGGAGCACGAACGTGAAGAAGAGGCCGTGCCGGCATGATGGCCGCCGTTGACGTCCGGACGATCGCCGGCGGCGTCGCCACGCCAGCCGGCTTTCGCGCCGCCGGCGTGGCATGCGGCATCAAGGCCAGCGGAAAGCCGGACCTCGCGTTGATCGTGAGCGACGGCCCCGCGTCCGCCGCTGCCGTCTTCACGACAAACGTGGCACAGGCGGCGCCTGTCGTCGTGTCACGGGATCATCTGGCCGAATCAGGCGGTCATGCGGTAGCCGTCGTGATCAACAGCGGCTGCGCCAATGCGTGCACCGGGCCAGACGGGCTCGCGGATGCCCGCGACATGGCCGCCAGAACGGCCGAAGCTGTCGGCTGCGGGCCGGCACACGTGCTGGTCGCGTCGACCGGCGTCATTGGCGTCAAGCTCGTGAGGCCGGCGGTGACGAAAGGAATCGGTATGGCGGCCGCGGCCCTGTCCCCCGCCGGGGGCTCCGACGCTGCGCAGGCCATCATGACGACGGATCCGTTCCCGAAGGAAGCGGCGGCTGAAGTGACGGTCGCCGGTGGGACATTCCGCGTGGGCGGCATGGCGAAAGGCTCCGGAATGATCGAGCCGATGATGGCCACCATGCTCGCCTTCATCACGACCGATGCGCAGATCGAGCCACCCCTGCTCCAGCGCGCCCTTGCCGCAGCCGTGAACGACACCTTCAACGCCATCAGCGTCGATGGCGAGTGCTCCACCAACGACTGCGTCTTCGCCCTCGCCAGCGGTGCCGCCGGCGTAGCTGTGCGGGACGCGGAGTTTCCGGCCCTCGTCGCGGCGCTCAAGTCCGTCTGCGAGCCGCTCGCCATCGGCATCGTCCGTGGCGGTGAAGGAGCCACCAAGCTCATTACCATCCGCGTCACTGGTGCCAGGACGCCGGACGACGCCCGGACGACGGCGCGGGCGATTGCGAACTCCCCGCTCGTCAAGACAGCAGTCCACGGCGGTGACCCGAACTGGGGACGCCTCGTCGCGGTGGCCGGCAGGGCCACGCGGACCCTCGTCCTGGATCGCGCACGGGTGCGCATCGGGCCGGTCGAGTTGTTCAGCAACGGCGGGCCGCACGACGAACGTGCGCCAGAGGCCGCGGAGTACCTCCGCGGCACCGACATCACGCTCGAAGTGGACCTGGGGACGGGCGGCACCGGGGAGGCGCAGATGTGGACGTGTGATCTCACGGCCGAATACGTCCGAATCAACGCCGAGTACCGCACGTAACGCGCCGGCCACCATCAGGAACCCCATGGACCATGCAGACCGGCGCAGGGCCGGCATCATGACGCCCACCCATTTCCTCTCCATCTCCGACCTTCGCCGGGTCGAGCTCGAAGCCTGCCTCCGGCTTGCAGGCGAGATGAAAGCGGCACGGGCGGCCGGGACGCGGCACGTCCGCCCGCTCGAAGATCGCCACGTGGCGCTCCTGTTCGAGAAGCCATCGCTTCGCACGCGGTCAACCTTCCAGGTCGCCGTTCACGAGCTTGGCGGGCACGTCATCGAGCTGCCGCCGGAGGTCGCCCTCGGGGGCCGCGAGCCGATCGCCGACGTCGCCCGCAACCTCGAGCGGTGGGTGTTTGCGGCCATCGTCCGGACATTCGCGCACGCCCGTCTCGAGGAGTTCGCCGCAGCCGCCCCGCGGCTGCGGCTCGTCAATGCGCTGACCGATGCGGAACATCCGTGTCAGGCCCTGGCCGACTGCCTGACCATGCAGGAACGCTGGGGCACGCTTCGAGGGAGGACGGTAGCCTTCGTGGGCGACGGGAACAACGTGGCACGGTCGCTCGCGCAGGCGGTCACGATGCTCGGCGCCACCCTGCGGATCGCATCTCCGGAGGGCTACGAGCTCCAGGACGAGCACCGGGCGCCGATTGCGGCGGAGGCGGATGCCGCCGGAGGCCGGCTGGAGCTGATGCGCGACCCTGTGGCGGCAGTGGACGGCGCGGATGCGGTGTACACCGACGTCTGGACGTCCATGGGGCAGGAAGCTGAAGACGCGGAACGGCGGGTCATCTTCGCGCCCTACCAGGTGAACTCGAATCTCATGGCGGCAGCAGGCGACGGCGCGCTGTTCATGCACTGCCTGCCGGCGCATCGCGGCGATGAAGTCACCGACGAGGTGATCGATTCCGAGGCCTCGGTGGTGTACGACCAGTCCGAGAACCGCCTGCACACGCAGAAGGCGCTGCTCGCGCTGCTCGCCCAATAGGCAGACATGCGGCAGGCTGTCATCCTGCGGCATGGCCCCCGGAAGTGTTCGAGGTCAGGGAGTCGCCGGATTCCTGTGCCTGGAGAAGGCTGACCGGCCACCTTTTGCCGGACAACGGGCCATTTGCTACAGTGGTCTGTCAGGCCGTCCGTGGAGGTCCGCCGCCCGCCCTTCGAGATGCGCTGCACAACATCCGTGACACGCCGACTGCTGTTCGGGCCGGGCCTCGCCATGGCCGCTGCGCTGGTGCTGCTGCAGGGCAGGACCTTTGAAACCTCCGTGCGCGCGCAGACCGGATCCCCGGTCGTGGCGCTCCGCGGCGGCACCGTGCTCACGGTCACCCACGGAACGATCCCTGGCGGAACCGTCCTGCTGCGGGACGGCCGGATCGCGGCCGTTGGCGCGGACGTGGCCATCCCGACGGGCGCCGACGTGGTCGACGTCTCCGGCAGGTTTGTCACGCCAGGGCTCATAGACGCCCACTCGCACATCGCGACCGACTCCCTCAACGAGAGCGGAACGACCGTCAGCTCGATGACCTCCATGGAGGATGTCCTCAACCCGACGGACGTGAACATCTACCGCGCGCTGGCGGGCGGCGTCACAACGGCCAACATTCTCCACGGAAGCGCGAATCCCGTCGGCGGGAAGAATGTGGTCATCAAGTTTCGCTGGGGGCGCACCCGTGCCGGGGATCTGCTCTTTGACGGGGCGATGCCGAGCCTCAAACTTGCGCTCGGCGAGAACCCGAAGCAGCTGCCGCGCCAGTTACGCGCGGGGCCGGACGGTCCGCTGCGGTATCCGACGACGAGACCCGGAATCGAGTTCGTGATTCGCGACGCGTTCACGCGGGCAAGGGCCCACCAGAAGGCACGGAGTGTTCTGCCGCAGCCGCGGGACCTGCAGCTCGAGCCTCTGGTCGAAGTGCTCGAAGGCAAGCGCCTGGTGCACGCGCATGCGTACCGTGCCGACGAGATCCTGATGCTCATGCGCCTTGCCGAGGAGATGGGCTTCAGGATTGGCACCTTCCACCATGTGCTGGAGGGGTACCGCGTCGCGAAGGAGATGGCGGCCCACGGGGCCGGGGGCTCCACGTTTGCCGACTGGTGGGGCTACAAAGCCGAAGCGATGGACGCGACCCCCTACAACGCGGCCATCATGCTCCGCAAGGGAGTGCTCGTGTCGATCAACTCCGACAGCGCGGAGCACGCGCGCCGGCTGAACACGGAGGCGGCCAAGAGCATCAAGTGGGGAGGGCTGACCGAAGACGAGGCGCTCGCGCTGGTCACGATCAATCCGGCGAAGCAGCTGCACCTCGAGGCGCGTGTGGGATCCCTCGAGGAGGGCAAGGACGCCGATGTCGTCGTATGGACGCATCACCCCCTCAGCTCCTACGCGATCGTGGATCGAACATATGTCGACGGGGTTCTCTACTACGACCGGGAGCACGATCCGCGACGTCCCCGGCCGGACGAGGACCTCGAGGGGCGGCATCGACGCACCACCCCGGAGACGGAGCCGGCCGACCCGGTCACGAGTGACTTGCGGCGCGGCGGGCCGGCCGTGTGGCAGGAGGAGGCCGCTCGAGCCAGTGGAAGCAATGGTGAGGGGGTCGTCGCGATTGTCAACGCCACACTTCACCCCATCAGCCGCCCCACCATCAAGGGTGCCACGCTCCTCATCCGCGGCAGTCGAATCCAGGCGCTCGGTCAGGACGTCGCTGTTCCTCAGGGGGC
This sequence comes from Acidobacteriota bacterium, assembly GCA_013697225.1. Taxonomy (GTDB): domain Bacteria; phylum Acidobacteriota; class Vicinamibacteria; order Vicinamibacterales; family 2-12-FULL-66-21; genus JACCXG01. The sequence continues at coordinate 7,325 of JACCXG010000620.1, read as the reverse complement.
CCGCGTCGTCGATGCGCAGGGGGGTGACGTGTACCCGGGGTTTATCGATGCCGCGACCACCGTCGGGCTCGACGAGCCGGGGCCCCGAGGATTTGGTGATGTTGGTGAGCGGCTGGATTACAACGCGCACCTGCGAACGCGCGTGGCGTATCACGTCGAGAGCGACGCGATCCCTGTCGCGCGCGTCAATGGCGTCACGACGGCCGCGCTCGTCCAGTCGGGAGGGATCTTCGGCGGGGAGGTTCCCGTCATGAACTTCGACGGCTGGACATGGGAGGAGGCCACGGTGCGGCCGAACGCCGGGATCCAGTTCACGTTTCCGGCGCTCGCGACGTGGGCGGGGGGGCCCAGGCAACAGAGCCACGGGGCGCCCTTCGAGGACCTGCGCCGCCAGCGTGCCCGGAAGCTTCAGGATCTGCTCCGCCTTTTCGAGGAGGTCCGCGCGTACGCGAGGCGGGGACCCGAACGGCCTACAGACTGGACGCTCGAGGCGTTCGTGCCGGTCGTGGAACGGCGGCTGCCGCTCATCACGAGGGTGGATCGTGAGGGTGACATCCGGGAGGCCCTGGCATTCGCCGACCGTGCAAGGGTGGACATCGTGATTGCCGGCGCCGCCGAAGCAGGAGCCCTCGCGCCGCTCCTGCGCCAGAAGAACATCCCCGTCATTCTCGGCAACCGGCTCACGCTGCCGATGAGGGAGGAGGATTTCCACGCCGCCGGCTATGCACTGGCCGGTGAGCTCGCGAGGGCCGGCGTGCGCCTCGCCTTCTCGTCCGGCGACAGCACGACAAGCCGGCTGCTGCCCTACAACGCCGCGATCTCAGTAGCGTGGGGCATGGACCGTCAGGATGCACTCCGGGCGCTCACTCTCGACGCGGCGGCGATCCTGGGCGTGGGCGACCGGCTTGGCTCACTCGAGCCGGGCAAGGATGCGAACCTCTTCATCTCTCGTGGTGATCCCCTCGAAGTGCGGACGCAGGTGACGCATGTCTTCATCCAGGGAAGAGACGTCGGGCTGGCGAACAGACACCTGGCGCTTTACGAGAAGTACGCCAACAGGCCGTAGGCTTTGACTTGCAGCTGCCGATGACCTCCCTGTTCATCAGCCCGTTAGTACGCGCGGCATGCCCCATCCTTCTCGCACTCGCGCTCTCGCTCAGTGCCACGGCGGGCGGGCTCGAGCCGCGGCTTCATGCCATACGCGGCGCCCGAATCGTGAGCCCCGGTGTTCCCCCGGTCCCCGCGGGAACGGTGGTCATGCGGAATGGCGTCATCGAAGCGGCTGGTGCGGAGGTCAGGGTACCCTCCGGTGCGGTGGTGATCGAAGGCGCGGGGCTGACGGTCTATCCGGGTCTCATCGACATGGGCACGACACTGGGCATCGAGCTGCCCGCGATGCCCCGGCAGCCGCCGTTTCGAACGCCGGCCGAGGTGGACGGTGCGAAGCGGACGCGGATCTTCCGCCCGGACATTCTCGCCGCGGCATACCTGCGGCCCGATGCACCGGAGCTCGCACGCCTGGCGGGCTACGGCATCACGTCCGCCCTCGCCACTCCCCCGGGCATCATCGTCAAGGGACAGAGCGCGCTGGTGAACGTCACCGCCCCGGCGGAGCTTCCGCAGGACGGCGCCGTCGGCCAGGACGGCCGCAGCCCGCAAGTCATCCGAAGCCCCGTCGCCCTTCACATCGAGCTCACCGGAACGATTCCCGGCGAGGGCTATCCCGGCTCCCTCCTGGGGGCCATTGCCTTTCTCCGTCAGAACCTCTACGATGCCCGGCATCAGCAACAGCTCGCCGGATCCCTCCCCGGGCGGAACGCGCGGACGGAGCTCCCGGCCCGTGATCCCGCCCTGACGGCGCTCCAGCCCGCGCTCGAGGGGAGCATGCCTGTGGCGTTCGAGGCGGATCTGGCTCGTGAGATTCACCGGGCCCTGGGCATCGCGCGTGAGTTCGGGCTCGACCCCGTCATTACCGGTGCGCTCGAAGCTGGGGACGTCGCAGAGGAGCTGAAGGCCGCCGGGGCGCGCGTGATCGTCAGCCTGAATTTTCCTCAGAAGAACCGATCCATTGCGCCCGACGCCGTGGAACCCTCGCGCGAGCTGCGCGCACGGATGGAGGCCCCAGGCGTACCGGCCGCGCTGCACAGGGCGGGCGTGCGCTTCGCCTTCTCGTCTGCCGGGATGGACCAGGAGCGTGAGTTCCTGCGCCACGTCTCTCGAGCCATAGCTGAGGGGCTCCCCCCGGACGCCGCGCTCCGTGCGCTCACGATTGACGCGGCCGTCATCGCCGGGGCGGCGGACCGCGTCGGCACCATCGAGACCGGCAAGACCGCGAACGTGATCGTCACCGATGGCGACCTGTTCGATGAACGGACCCGCATCCGCCATGTCTTCGTCGACGGACGGGCGGTGAACCTGGACGACAGGCGGCCTTCGGGCCGCAACACCCCCGGCGGAGACTGATTGGCTCACCTTTGTGCCCTTGCATTCCTGATTCTCGTTCCGACGCTTGCCGCCGAAGGCTCCCAGGGGAGCACCCCCCGAAGCGATGCCGTTCGGCTGTTCCTGGACTGCCGCGCCTGCGACGAGACGTTCATACGCACCGAGATCACGTTCGTGAGCTACGTACGGGAACGTACGGCAGCCGACGTTCACGTGCTGATCACCACCCAGACGACCGGCGGCGGCGGAATCGAGTACTCGCTGCAGTTCATCGGGCTCGGTCACTTCAAGGGTGTCGACAACTCGCTGCGATATACGGCACCGCAGATCGCAACTCAGGATCAGCGCCGGCGAGGTCTCGTCTCGATTCTCAAGCTCGGGCTGGTCCGGTATGTCTCCGAGTCCCCGCTGGCTACGCAGCTCTCGCTGCGGTTCGACGAACCGGCGGACGGTCTGCCCTTCGTGGCGCAGAGAGACCCCTGGAACTTCTGGGTGTTCCGCGCGGGGGGCAGTGGTGGATTCGATGGAGAGCAGTCCACGTCGCTTCGTACGATGTCGGGAAACTTCTCTGCCAACCGCACCACGGATCGGTGGAAAGTGCTCCTGTCGGGATTCGGCAACCACCGGAACCAGCGCTTCGAGCTCGCCGGCGGGCAGACGTATACGGCCGTCCGCCGAGGCTACGACGGCCGCGGGCTCGTCACCAGGAGCCTCGGCCCGCACTGGTCCATCGGCGCGACAGGAGCGCTCTCGGCCTCCACGTTCGCGAACTACGACCTGCGCACCCGCATCGGTCCCGGTATCGAATACAACGTCTTTCCCTACCGCGACTCCACGCGCCGCCTCCTGACGCTGTACTACACGGCCGGCGTCCAGACCGCTGACTACACCGAAGAGACGATCTACGGACGTCTCAAGGAAACCCTGATGGACCAGCAGTTCGAGGTGTCACTGGGGCTCCGCCAGCCCTGGGGTACTGCATCGGCCGCCTTCGAGACCTCTCAGTACGTGAACCGCAATGGCAAGTTCCGCGTGAGCGCCTTCGGCGGAATGGACGTGCGGGTCTTCCGGGGGCTCTCGATCAGCCTCGACGGCCGGCTCGCGCGCAGGCGGGACCAGTTGTCGCTCCGCCGCGGAGCCGCTTCCGTCGAAGACATCCTGGTACGGCAGCGCGAGCTCGCCACCGGCTACTCGTACGACCTCTCCTTCGGAATCAGCTACTCGTTCGGCTCGATCTTCAACAGCGTCGTCAATCCGCGCTTCCGGGGCGCTGGCGGGTTTTGAGAACTCTTAGGAGCGGAATGCTGTTCTGGAGCGACTGAGGCGTGCAACCCCGCTAGCGCGCCAGCGCCCGGGCGATTCGCTCCGGCAGCGGGCTGCCCTTCAGTGACTCTATCGGCTGCGGGAGTGCCTGCTGCCAGTTCGGCCACTCGTCATTGGTCGCGGGCATGTTCGGCCGCTCCTCAACGGTCATCGCATCGTCCAGTGTCGCCGTGAGGATGCGCGAGGGAGCCTTGCCGAGTGATTCATAGACGCGCGCGGTGACCTCCGCGACATCCATGCCGGTGCCTGCCCGAGTCATACGGCGTACCCGGGCCTTGATCTCCATGGTGCCCGACTCGTTCGGCGAGAGCCCGAGCTCACGCTGCGCGTCCAGGTCGCTGTTGGACCAGAGGCCGGCAATCGTTGGGAGATCGTGCGTTGTCACGGCGGCAAGCGCGGCCTCCGGGTAGCGGGCCGGAGGGTCGTTCTCGAACCAGACGAGGCGATACGAGAGGATGTCGCTCGCGGCAAGCCCCTCCCGCACGTCATCCTCGACGGTGCCGAGATCCTCCCCGACGATGACGGCCTGCGCCCGCTGGCTTTCGAGAGCAACGATGGCCAGCAGGTCGGCGGCATGGCTTCTCACGTAGGCGCCATCCTTTGGATCCATTCCCGCAGGGATCCAGAACAGCCGGAACAGCCCCATGACATGGTCGATACGGAGCCCCCCTGCATGACGGAGGCATGCCCGGATGGTCTGCACGAAGGGTTCGTATCCCGCGCGCCGGAGCTTGTCGGGGACGAAAGGAGGCAGCCCCCAGTTCTGCCCCTTCGTGTTGAACTCGTCGGGCGGCGCTCCCACGCTGATGCCGTGCGCCAGGACCTCCTGGAAAGCCCACGAATCAGCCCCCTGCGCATCAAAGCCGATCGGGAGGTCCTGCATCACGGGCATCGCGGCCGAGGCGCGGGCGAGCTGCCGGTCAACCTGGAACTGCAGCCACTGGTGGAAAAGGATGCGGTCACGTACTTTCGGAGCACGCGCGAATCCTTCGACCGCGGCGGAAGTGGGGTGACGGTACTCCGGCGGCCACTGCCGCCAGGCCGGGCCGAACCGCTCGGCCAGCGCGCAGTAGGTCGCAAACTCCGTGAGGCCGGCCTGCTCGCGGCGAAAGAGGTCGAACTCACTGTCGCGATGCCGTCGCGCGGAGGCCCAGATTGCCTCCAGTGCCTGGTTCTTCAGGGTGAAGATTTCGTCCCTGTCGATCAACCTCTCACGATTCAGCCGGCGGGCCTTCCGCGCGATTTCGCGGACAGACGGGAGATCGCGCGCGCCCGGCACATCTTCGATGCGAAGGTACAGCGGGCTGCGGAACCGCCGGCTGGTCGGAAAGTACGGGCTCGGCTGCTGGGGCAGCGTGGGAGCCGGTGCCGCAAGCGGATTGATGAGGGCGATGCCGGCCCCCTGCGCCGCTGCCCACCGCCCGAGCCACCGGAGGTCGGCCAGATCGCCCATGCCCCAGCTCTGCCTGGAGCGGGCCGCGTAGAGCTGAATCGCCCAGCCCCACGTCCTGAAGTCCTTCGGCAGGAAGCAGGCACGGGGCGCGACGATCAGCGGAACCGGCTTGCGGCGGCGCCGCACGATCTGGTGGTACCCCGCGGGAAGATCCGCTGGAAGGGTGCGATCGACTGTCACCGTGGACCCGTCCTCGAGGCGCAGGTCCGCAGGCCCCACGGCCTTGCGCTGTCCCACCCGGACCACCACCGCATCGTCTGCCGCTGCGGTGCGCCCGCCTCGAGCGGCCTTTTCGATTGCCGTGATCGTGGCGCGCGGGGCCTGGTGGCGCTCACCGAGCGCGTCCGTGTAGGCCTTCTGAATACCCCTCATGACGGTCCCACTTCCTCAGATCTCGCGCCGCAGCAGGACGAGCGACCAGGGCTGCACCTGAAGGGTGCCGCGTGCCCTGTGCGTATCACCTGTGACGTCCTCGTCGGGCTCGTCCGCTTTGCCGGTTCCGAGCAGTTCCACCCACTGTCTGCCCCACTTCGATTCGGGAAGGGTGAAGGCGATGGACTCATGACTGGCGTTGAACGCCGCGTAGAAGCTCTCGTCGTTAATCCGTTCGCCGCGCTCGTTCGGCGTCGGGATCGCCCGGCCGTTCAGGAAGACGCCGAGCGATTTGGCAAAGCCGGCCTGCCAGTCTTCTTCCGACATCTCCACCCCGGCAGGCGTGAACCATCCGATGTCGCTGACGTTTGTGCCGTGAATCGGCCGCCCCTGAAACCAGCGGCGGCGGCAGAAGACCGGGTGCCGGTGGCGCATCCTGATCAGACCCCTGGTGAACTGCAGAAGATCGGCGTCGGCGTTCTCCCAGTCGTACCATGAAACTTCGTTGTCCTGGCAATAGGCGTTGTTGTTCCCCCCCTGCGTGCGGCCGATCTCGTCGCCGCCAAGCAGCATCGGTACCCCTTGAGAGAGCATGAGCGTGATGAGGTAATTCCGCACCTGCCGGTTCCGCAGCGCGATTATCGCGGGATCATCGGTAGGCCCTTCGACACCACAGTTCCACGACCGGGTGTGGCTTTCGCCGTCGCGGTTGCCTTCCCCGTTGGCCTCGTTGTGCTTGTCGTTGTAAGAGACGAGATCGCGCAGGGTGAAGCCGTCGTGCGCGGTGATGAAGTTGACGCTCGCGTACGGGCGCCGCGCGGTGCCCTGATAGAGATCCGAGCTGCCCGTGAAACGGTAGCCGAACTCCGCCAGTGCCTGATCCGTCCCGCGCCAGAAGTCCCGCACGCTGTCCCGGTATTTGCCGTTCCATTCGGACCAGAGCGGCGAGAAGTTCCCGACCTGGTATCCACCTTCACCGACGTCCCATGGCTCCGCGATGAGCTTGACCTGGCTGATGACCGGATCCTGCTGAATGACGTCGAAGAACGCCGAGAGGCGATCGACATCGTGGAGCTCACGTGCGAGGGTCGCCGCCAGATCGAATCGGAACCCGTCGACGTGCATCTCGTTCACCCAGTACCGCAGGCTGTCCATCAGGAGCTGCAGCACGTGCGGATGGCGCATGTTCAAGGTGTTGCCGGTTCCCGTGTAATCCATGTAATACCGGCGATTGTCCGCCACGGTGCGGTAGTACGCCAGGTTGTCGATGCCCTTGAACGACAGGATCGGGCCGAGGTGATTGCCTTCGGCCGTATGGTTGTAAACCACGTCGAGAATGACCTCGATACCGGCGTGATGAAGGGTCTTGACCAGGTGCTTGAACTCCTGCACCTGTTCCCCCCGCTGCGCCTGTGCGTATTCGTTGTGCGGAGCCAGGTACCCGATCGAGTTGTATCCCCAGTAGTTCCGCAGTCCTTTCTCATGCAGCGTCGAATCCTGCACGAACTGGTGGACCGGCAGGAGCTCGACGGCGGTGATCCCCAACCTCTGCAGATACTTGACGGCCACCGGGTGCGCCATGCCCGCATACGTCCCGCGCAGCGGTTCGGGGATTTCCGGGTGGCGCTTGGTGAAGCCCTTCACGTGCGTCTCGTACACGACCGTCTTGTGCCACGGGATGTTCGGCCGATAGTCCTGCGACCAGTCGAAGTACGGGTTGACGACCACAGACCGG
>JACCXG010000546.1 GCA_013697225.1 Acidobacteriota bacterium | reverse complement strand
TGCCGGTGAGCCAGAGGACGGGGGCGGCGAAGATGGTGCTGCCGATGAGGTTCTCCGAAAACGCCAGGGTGTTCCGATGCGGGTAGTAGATGTTGGCATCGAAGACCGACAGGGGCTGCTGCACGAGGGCATGGGTATTCCACGCCAGCGTCCACATGAAGAGGTCGGTGTCGGGATCCCCGGGCAGCGTCATGCTCGCTGGATGAAGCGGCAGCGGATACGCCATCACCAGGAGGAGCCCGGCAAAGAGGGCTGTCGCGAGCACTCCCTCGCGAAACCCCGTCCCGCCTCGAGGTGCTGCCCCTCCAGCGCTGTTCATGAAGCCCCTATCATATGGTCACAGAGACCTGGGTGCCGGGTCCCTCCCACGCACCAGGGACTCGGGTCAGCGGTGCCCCGATGGCCCCCCAAGGGGTAGCGCCGTAGGTGGAGAGAAATGCTCGGTGGGCTGCTGTTGTCGCTGACGGGGACTGATGGTAATCTGCCCCCGCTGCGGGGCACTGCCGCGCGCTGCTGTCCTCCCTCTGTCACTGACACGGCCGTCGCAGGTTCGCTCCATGCGCACCCGGCGCAGCTATTGCCCTGGTGACCAGCGCAAGCCAGCGCCGTGATCGACCGATAGACCTGTCTGAAGGAATGCATCACCCGGCGTGCCGTTTCTGCCAGCTCATCTATAAAGCGCCATGACCAGAACTGTAAAAGCGATTACACATTTGGCGATTGTGGCTGCAGCGGTCGCGGCAGCCGGGTGCGAAGCTCAGAAGAGCAGCAATCCCCTGAGTCCCACCGTCGCGGGGCCCATTGGCAACGTCACCATAGAGGCGCCCGCCGCGCTGCTGCCGGCCAACGGCACCGAGGTGGTCAACACGGCACCACTGCGGCTCGTCCTCGGCCCCGCCTCCTCCAACAGTCAGCGCCCCTTCTGGTTCGTGGTCCAGATTGCCTCCGACGCGGCGTTCAACACGAGGGTCTATACGAACAACCGTGTCGTACCCAACCCCTCGCCGGAGAACGGGCAAACCGTCTTCGTGGTCGACGCCACCCTGCCGGCCGAGACGACGTACTACTGGCGTGCGCGTGCCGAAGACGGCGCCAACGCCAGCGAGTTCTCCGAACCCGCCCGGTTCGAGGTCGTCGCACCGGTGGTGATCGAGGCCCCCACCCCGCGCAGCCCATCAGGTGGAGAGACCACCGACTCGCTCCGCCCCGAACTGGTCGTCACGAACGGGCGGGTTGCCGGACGCGCGGGGCAGGTCGACTACAGGTTCGTCCTGTCGCTCGATCAGGCCTTCACGCAGATCGTGTCGGTGCACTCGACCGGGCGGAGTGATGGGCCAGTAACAGCCATTCGACCCGAAGTCAATCTGCCGCCAGGGACGCTGTTCTTCTGGCGGGCGTTCGGCACCAACGGCGCGGTCGACAGCCCGCCGTCGGCCACGCAGGCCTTCCGCACACCGGCCCCCGCGGCTCCGCCGGCGCCGGCGCCTGGTGGTGGTGGCGGCGGTGGAGGCACCGTCCCGCCGCCTCCGCCGGGAGGACGCACCCCGAATCCCCCCCCGGGCGGCCGGCTGCCGCTCCCGAACATGTATTCGGTCGTGGCACAGGTGGCCGCCCAGTATCCACAGGCGCTCCGTAACTCCTGCCAGCACGAGGGAGGAACATGGGAGTTCATGGACCGGGTCGTGAACGCGCTTCGCGCGCATGACACGCGATGGGGATACAACTGGAAGCGCGGCAACGTCGGCGATCCGTCGCTGGACGTCGTGGACTACAACTGGGGCTCCGGACCTGACGAGGCGAGCACCAACGTGTACATCATCGACATCATCGTCGGTCACTGCGGTGGAGATCCGAGTCCGGGGTGGGGAGACGTGACCGACGTTACGCTGAGCAGCGGGACAATCGGGCGGTGGACCGGGCGGGGACGATTCTAGGCTCGCTTTTTAGGCTGGCCTGTCTGCCCGCGCAGACAGGCCAGGCGGACGCTGCGAACCTGGCCGGGCAGGTGTCAGCCCGCCCCGTGAGGCAGATCAGAAACGCAGACGCGCGCCGACAAGCACCTGGAACCCGCCGGGCCGCGCTTCCACCGTGTTGCCGTCGCCGAGCTCCATGTCGAGACTTGCGCGGGTGTAGCGAAGGGTGAGTCCTGCGCCGATTACATCGGTGATCCGGTACGTGGCGTCACCGCTGAGGTTGAATCCGGTGCCGGACTTCTTCACGTTCACAATCTCCACCCCGTCGACATTGATAGCGTTGAAGGCCGGAGGGACTTCTGTGAAGGAGATCCCGCGGCTGAAGCCCTGCTCGGCCGTGAAGAACGACGGGCCTGCCGCGAAGGTGAAGTCGACCCGTTCGATGAACGGCACGAAGAGCACGGCCTGGAGAT
>JACCXG010000536.1 GCA_013697225.1 Acidobacteriota bacterium | reverse complement strand
TGCCAGTCCGCCTGCCAGTCCGGAAAACACATTCATCGTATCCTCCTCACGGGCTCCTCGCGCGGCGCCCCCGGTTCTGTCGCCGGCCCGTCAGTGATGATTGGGTCGCATGGCTGAATGGTCACTGCTCGAGGAGATGCCTGCGGTAATCCAGTGGAGACGGGCGTGCCGCGTCACGATTGCCGGCCATAGACGTGTCGCCGGGCGGTCCACTTCGCCCCGAGGTACTCGCCCATGTCCAGGGTGCCGGACATGACATCTCCCTCCACCCGGCCATTGAACCGGTAGTTCAGGGAGAAGCCCTGCCGCTCGGTAACCTGACTCGCGAGCGAGACGGTCGCGCCGTCGATGGTGCCGGTAATGTCCCGTGCGGCGAACGCACCCCGGTGGCTGCCCTGGAGCGTGTTGCCCTGCTGCTGGAGGTGGAGTACTTCGGCCCCCTGGCCGGCCGCGAAGTCGATCTCGACCCGCCACTGGCCCGTCAGGTCGGCGACAGGCGGCTGCGGCGCCGGGGCCGGCTTCGGGGTGTGCTTCGCCGACAGCACCGCATGAATGCGATCGGCGGCAATCTTCTCGTCGCCGGGCGCCAGCATGGAACTGGTCATCGAAATGCCGGTGTCGGCGGGAAGATCCTGCGAGTCCCGCCCGCCGCTTCCGCCGGTCAGTGCGATCCGTGGCTCCCCCTCGTAGAGCAGGTCCGACACTTCCGGTCCCGTGATGCCCAGGGCGGACGAATCCCAGCGAATGGTCACGCGGGGGCTCCGGTTCGAGCGGCTCTCGCCGACCTCCCGCTGGACGATCGCGGTGACACCCGGCAGCCGGGAGACGCGCGCGGCGATGTGCTCGCACCGCTCGACCCAACCGGCCCACTCCGCCTGGTGATCGCGCTTCACCCAGCTTTCGACCGCCACCAGCATGCCGACGATTTCCTCTCGGCCGACCTTCATGCCGCGCGCATACCCGCGATGCGGCGCGCTGTGGACCCAGGCAGCCTGGACCAGGTCCTTGCGGCCGAGCAGCAGCCCTGCGCTCTGGGGCCCGCGGATGATCTTTCCGCCGCTGTAACAGACGAGCGTCGCCCCGCGCTGCAGGTGGACGTTCGGCACGGTCAGGACCTCGGCTGCGGCATCCACCATCACCGGCACGTTGTGCGGCCTGGCCATGGCGGCAATCGCCTCGAGCGACATCGGCCCGGTTTCGTTCCGGTTGTTCGCGAACACGTAGATCATCGCCGTCCTGGGGCCGAGCGCCAGCCGCAGATCCTCCGGCGTCCCGACTTCGATGACCCTGACGCCCACGGCGCGGATCGCCGCGTCGTACACGTTGCGGGAGTGGGTCGGCATGATGACCTCGTCCTTCGCGAACCCGGTCAGGTCAGGGATGCGCACGTGGAGTTCGGGATTCCCGCCGGCGACGCACGCCGCGGTGGCGTGGGACATGGCTGCGGAGCAGCCCGCGCTGACCATCCCCCATTCGGCGCCGGTGAGCTCGGCCAGCCGCTTGCCGGCGGCGTCCATCAGCTCGTCGAGCTGCACGTACTGCTGGTTGGCGACATCCTTTGCCGCCCGCACCTCCGGCAGCTCCATCGAGCCGCCAATGATGGTGAGCGTGCCGCGGCCATTGATGATCGGCCGAACGCCGAGGGCCTGATAGATGCTCGTGCCGGCTCGCTGGCTGGCTCCGGCCCGTGGCACGGCCTGGCCCGGAAAGGCCAGGGCTGTTTCGCGGGCGGCCGGCAGCAGACTGCCCAGACCGAGAACGCCTGCCACCCGGAGCATCTGACGGCGGCTGAAGCTGCGCAGCGACGACATTGGGGTGCCCCTCTGGCTGAAGTATCGGTACGCGCCGATCTCCGGCGCCTCATACACGAAGCCGCCGGGCAGGCAGGCCGGCTCCGGCGGCTTCGTCCTAAACAACGGCTAGAAGACCGACGTCGGCCGGCGCGATGCGCCGCGTGGAAGTCGGCACCAAGCTGATCGGCGGGAGCTCGAACCAGCGTCCGATGGCAACCCTTCGGTGAGCTGCCAGCCGAACCCGACGGGCCTCGGTCTCGTCAACTGCATCGACCCGGCCGCCTTTGCCATGCCGGCGCAGTTCACGTTCGGCAACGCCCCACGCAACATGCTGCGGAGGCTTGGCTCGAAGACGACGGAAGCTCGCGATGTCCCTTGGGATTTCACGCGCTGCTACGTTACTGCCGCCGCCCGCGGGTGTTGTCCCAGCGCGGATCCCCTCCTCGAGCATCGGGCCCGAGCGCCTCCCAGGGCTCGGCAATCAAGCCGTTGAGGTCATAGACCACCTTGCCGTCGCGTACCGTCATCTCGCAGACCAGCCGGCTGGAGCCCTCCAGGCGTCCACCGACGGGATCCACGTATCCGAACCTGCCGTTTTCCAGGCGGAGCACCGCTACGTCGGCAGGTGACCCGACTGACAGGTTGCCCAGCTCCTCGAGCTGGATCTGTTTCGCCGGATTCCACGTCGACCGCAGGATCACGTCGTCGAGCGACATGCCCATAGCCAGGAACTTGCCCATCAGATTCAACATGTCCTTCATCGCGGAATTCATGCTGCTGGTGTGCAGGTCGGTCGAGATCGAATCCGGCAGGAAGCCGGCCTTCATCAACGGGATGGCCGTGGACCAGAGGAAGCTGGCGCCACCGTGCCCCACGTCGAACAGGACGCCACGCTTCCGCCCCTCGAGCATGGCGGCGCTGGGCCCCTTGGTCCCGGGATCCTGCTCACCCCGCCGGCCGCCGTACATGTGCGTGTAGATGTCTCCCGCGCGGAAGTGCGTCGTGAAGAGGTCGTGCAGTGTCCGTCCCGCGCGGACGTTCCCGCCGAAATCGACCATGACGGGGATGGCGGCAATCCGCCCGGCCTCAGCCGCGCGCTCGTACGGCGTCCAGTCCTGGCCATTGTAGTGCGCGCTCTTGATCCCGACCACGAGCCCCTTGTGCTTCAGCGCCATGTCGGCGGTGGGTTTGACCTCCATGTCGGCGACGTTCTGCTCGATCGGACCTGCCCCCATCCCGGCGCCGACGATGTTCAGGAAAGCGGTGACGCGGGTCTTGGATCGATCGACTATCCGCCGGTTGAAGTCCTCGAAGTTCCGCCAGCCGGCGCTGCCGACGTCGGTGACCGTCGTGACGCAGCTCCGGAGCGTGAAGCCGTCGGGGTAAATGCTGAAATCACCGCCAGCATAGTCACCAATCTTCTCCCCCGGATAGACGTGCACGTGAATGTCCACCAGGCCGGGCGTGACGTAAAGCCCCGATGCATCGACCGCCTTGAGCGCCCGGGTCGCCGGGATGTTCGCGGCCACGGCGGCAATCCGGCCGTCCTTGATGGCGACATCGCGGACCGCGCTGATGCGGCTCTTCGGATCGATGACATGCCCGCCTTTCACCAGGAAATCGTATTCGGGTGCGGTCTGTCCCAGTACCCACCCGGTGCCTGCGAGAACCCCGGCACAAACCAGTGCGCTTGCGCGTCTCATTCGAACTCCTCTGCTCGTGTCGGAAACTGCCTGCTGCCGCATGTCTGCGGCCTTACTGGCCGATGGCCCGCTGGACGCGTAGAGATGTAGAGATACCGCTAGGGGCGCGCCCGACAACCAGGCACCATGTTCCCGTCCTTCTGTCCTGGAGGTGCGCAGAACGACCACCGGCTCCGGGCGGACTGCTCGGAGCCAGTGGCACGGGGGAGGATCTCTCAGATGCCGTGGGGACTGGAACTAGAACGAAAATCTGCCTCCGAGCTGAATCTGGCGCATCGGCCGAGCCGAGGTGATGCGGCCGAAATTGGCGGTGCCGAAGACGCCGTTCGGGTTGTTCACATTCACCTGGTTGAAGACGTTGAACGCCTCCACCCTGACCTGGAGCTGACCGCGTCCCGCCATCCGGAAGTTCTTCGCCAGCGACAGGTCGGTGCTCGAGATTCCGGGCCCCCGCAGGTGGTTGCGGGGCGCGTCGCCGAATGTGAACTGGGCCGGCAGCGCATACGCGGACGGGTCGATGCAGCCGACGAGGTTGTTGGCGCCGCAGGTCGTAGACGGCGAGCCGACCAGGTCGGGCCGCTGGCCGGGGCTGCCGGTGTTCGCCCGGTCCGTACCGATCGTGATGTTGACCGGGGTGCCGCTCTGGATCGTGGTCACGCCGCCGATCTGCCAGCCGCCCAGGACGTGCCGCAGCAGCAGCTGATTCGAGTCGCGGAAGAACGGCATCTCATAGAGGTAGCTGGCCACGAACCGGTGCGGGATGTCCCAGTTCGCGGGCCCGTAATCCCGCCAGATGTCGAAGTCGTCCATCGTCCGGCCGCCCGCGTTCGAGTTGGTGCCCATGTCGCGGTTGCGAGAGTACGTGTAGTGCACGCTCGCCAGCAGCCCGTCGGTCATGCGGCGCCGCATGTGGACGGTGAACGCGTCGTAGTCGGCGACCTGATCGTTCTGGATGATACGCAGGTTGCCGAAGGCCGGGTTTGGCCGCCGGGCCTGGATGGCACCCGGCCCGGGCGCCGGAGTGTTGACGAAGAAGCTGCGATCCAGGTTCGTCGTCCGGGACCCGACGTACTGGAGGTCGAGGGCGGTATTCCGGAAGATCTCCCGCTGAACGTCGAGGCTCCACTGGTTCTTCCGCGCGGGCGGCAGGTCCCGGTTCGGCGAGATGACGTCCGGCGGCGCGCCGGGCCCGACCACGCCGAAGGGGCTGGTGAACGACAGGGTCGGATTCGCGGGATCCGAGAAGAACGTGAACTCGGCCGCCAACGGCGGGTTGTTCGTCAGGAAGGTGAAGGTGTTCATCTGGTTGGGGTTGTAGTAAATCCCCCAACCCCCGCGAAAGACGGTCTTCTCCGATAGACGGTAGGTCGCGCCCAGGCGCGGGGCCCACAGGTTGTTGTTCGGATCGTGGAACTCGAAACCGACCGCGGGGAGGGTTTCGGGAATGATCCGCGTGAAGTCCGGCGTCAGCATCGTCGCCAAGCCTGCGTACGTCTGCACCGGCGTGTGCAGTTCGTAGCGGAGGCCGAGGCTCAGCGTCACGTTGCGCGTGGCCTGCCATGTGTCGTTGACGAAGAGCCCGTTGCGCCAGTGCCCGACGTGTCCCTGGATCTGGTTGACCGGCGTCCGCACCGACCGGGGCAGTCCCACCATGAAATCCGCCACGGCGTGGCCGGTCATCTGGCCGTCGAAGGCGAAGTTGCCACGCGGGCTGTTCGCCGCCTGCCGGCCGGTTTCGACGCGGCGCGCGTCGAACCCGGCCCGGAGGTTGTGCGAGCCCCGGTTTAAGGCCAGGATGTTCGAAAGCTGGAAGGTCCGGTCGAACTGCAGCCAGTTGGTGCCGCCCAGCCCGAGGCCGCTGAAGCCGGTCAGGCTGATGTCCGGAATGCCCGGGTTGTTGAAGCGCACATCGCCGTCGAAGCCGGGAATGCCGAGATCGGCCCCGGCCGACGTCAGGCCGTTCACGAAGAAGTAATTCAGCGTGTCTTCAGGCACGGAGTGGTAGCCGATCCGGAAGTCGTTCAGCAGGTTCGGCCTGATCGTGTGCGTGTACGTGCCCAGATAGTTCGTATTGGTCCGGGGCTGCTTGCTCCCGGTAACCGGGATGATGCCCACGTCATCGGTGAACTCGTCCTGCCAGTTGTAGCGGAAGTACACCCGCGCGCGGTTCCCGATGTTCTGATCGATGCGCAGCAGGACCTGGTCCTGGTCGACGTTCTGGGCGCTGCTGCCCACGAGGTTGGCGGCGAGGCCCGGCCGGCTGGGCGCCGGGAAGAACTCCTGCAGGAACCGCAGCGCGATTGGCGACAGCTGCGACGGCGGAATGATGTTGCCTGGATAGGGCTGGCCCGTCAGCGGATCCCGGAGCTGGGTAGCGACCTCCGAGAAATTGCCCTGCCGCATCAGACTCGTCGGGACCGTCGCGATGGCGGCTGACTGCTGATCCTGCCGAATGCCCTCGTACGCCGCCATGAAAAACGTCCGGTTGCGGCCGTCGTAGAAGCCCGGGATGACCACGGGACCGTCCGTCTGAACGGAGAACTGGTTGTAGGTCCGGGGATTCTTCGGGGCGCTCCGATTCTCGAAGAACCCGCGAGCGTCGAGCGCGTCCCCCTGGTAGAAGTACGACAGGCTGCCGTGCGGGGTGTTGGTACCGCTCTTCGTGACGACGTTCACGTGGACGCCGAGATACGACCCGAACTCGGCGGAGGTGCTGCCGGTCTGCACCACGATCTCCTCGACGGCATCGGCAATCGGCTGCATTGAGGTCGAGGGCATCAGGTTGGCCGCCGCATTGATACCATCGAGCGTCAGACTGTTCTGGATGTCCCGCTGCCCCGCACCGATCCAGGTGCCTCCACGGGTGCCGCGCTGCACGCCAGGCGTGATTTCGGCCATCTGCCACACGTTGCGCCCGCGGGACGGCAGTTCGGTGATTTGCCGCTCATCGATGGTGTCCGACACGGTCGAACGGTCGGTGGCAAGGACCGCGGCGCGCGCCTCGACGAGCACCTCTTCCTGCAGGGCTCCGACCTGCAGGACTGCATTCGTGCGCACGACCTGGTTGGTCGTGACCTCGACGCCGGTCGCCCTGAAGGTCTGAAAGCCCGGCACGGTCACTGTGATCGTGTACCCTCCCGGGCGGACGAACTGCAGGTTGTACTGGCCCTGCGCGTTGGTGATCGCCTCGTAGGTGTCTTTGGTCCCCTGGTTCACCGCGACCACCGTGGCGCCTGGCAGCACGCCGCCGCCGGTGTCGGTCACGATGCCGACCAAGGCAGTCTGCGCAGCGAGCTGCGCATGGGCTGCAGTTGCTGGCATCACCACGGCAGCCAGAGCGAGGAAGTACCCGAGTGCACGGAATCTCATGGCTGCTGCTCCTTCTTTGCTACTTTCGCTAGGGCGCCGACCGGCTGCAGCCGGCGCGGCGACTCGGAGTCGTTCATTGAGTGGCGCGTTCCTTCCCGAAGGGGATCATGGCAACCTCCGCTGTTGTGAAGTGCCGATTACCGTGTACCCGCGGGCCCACACATTGTCAAGTCCGGCGGCATTTTCCGTTCCCATGCTCTTCTCAGCTGGGCCGCCACGGGCCGCTCACTGGCTCATGCCGCGCGCCGCGATACGCCAGACAGCCTCCACGCGGTCGCCGCGCAGGCAGTACATCGCGTCGTACAGGTTGACCGAGGGATCGCAGTGCGGCACGAGGAACTCGATACGATCGCCGAGCTTCACCTCGCGTTCGGCGGCTGAGAGGTCGAGACGCCCGTGCTCGTCGCCGCCCCAGGCATACGGGACTTCGGCGAGCGCCGGATCCGTGGCGCGCGGTGTGAACGGCCGATCGGTCGAGAACGCCTTGAACCCCCCGTCCACGATCGCCACGCCGGGCCGGTGGCTCACGACAGTCGTGAGCACGGTCAGGGCGCTGCGGAAATCGTCGTAAACAGGCCCATCCTGCCCGCCGATCCGGTTGTAGTCGAGGTCCATGAACACGAAGCTGCCGGGCTGCAGCTCGGTGACGCCGTCCACCTCGACGTCGATGTTGTACGTGCCCGTGGACCCGCCCGACAGCAGCGGGCACTCGATCCCACTGCGCTCGATCAGCCTACGCGTCTCGGCCGCGCGGCTCATGGACTCGGTCGACCGCGCCTTCCGCTGTTCGAACCCGGTGGTGTGCGACGCCCCGCCGTCGTAGGCCTGCAGCCCCGCCAGCCGGACGTTCGGGAGCGCGTCGATGAGCTGCGCCAGCTCGAGCGCCGGCTGCCCCATCTCGATCCCGGTCCGGCCGATCAGGAGGTCGACCGCGAGGTTCAGCCGCAGCGGCCGCCGGCCGCCGTGCGCCGCCGCGGCGGCATTCAGGTCCCTCACGTTCTCTGCGTGGTCCACCGAGAAGATCGTGTCCTGCCTGGCCGCGGCCAGCTTCACCGCGCGACCGATCTTCGCCTTGCCGATCACGGCCGTCGTCACGAGCAGGCCGCCGAGGCCGTGGGCCGCGAAGACCTCCGCCTCGCTCAGCTTCGCCGCGCAGTGCCCGAGCGCCCCCGCCTTCGCCAGTGCCTTGCCGACCTCCGGGCACTTATGGGACTTGCCGTGCGGGCGGAACCCGCGCTGATGAGACCTAAGGAACGACGCCATTTCCTGAACGTTCGCCTCGAAGGCGTCGAGGTCCAGCAGGAGCGCGGGCGTCAGGATGTCGTCTCGGAAGAGCCGTCCGGCTTCCGCCGACTGCCGCGCCTGCGCGAGCGCCGCCAGCCGCGCCGGTGTGGACAGCGCGATGGTCGATGCGGCCGCCGCCCCGAGGAACCCGCGTCGTGTCGTCTGCATCTGAGTGGCCTCCGTCCAGCAATCACGTTCGTCCGTTGCGACATCCTAGGAGGGACGCGCGCGCGGGTCAACCAGTGAGCGGGCTGCGCCGCCGTGGTTGCATTTCGCTTGCTCGCTCGTCGACAGGGCCGCTATCCTCGCGGGAGCGGTGAAGCCACAGCAGAAGGCGACCACACACACACGAATGGAGAGAGAGCGTGAACGTCACTGAGAACACTTCGCGCAGATCCGCCGTCAAGTCCCTGTTCACCACGATCGCCGCCGCCGGCGCCAGCCTCTTCGGGATGGCGCACGCGAAGCCGGCGGAGGCGGCTCCCATCACGCATGTCCCGGATGAGAGTCAGCAGGGGGCTCAGGCGCCGCTGTTTTCCGGGTCCGTCACCCACAACGGGCTGGTGTACGTGGCGGGCAAGGGGGAACACGGCCCCGGCGACATCACCGCGCACACCGTCTCGGTGCTCAACCAGATCGAGGCGGAGCTGAAGAAGGCCGGGTCGTCGATGGACAAGGTGCTGAAGGTCAACGTGTACCTGCACGACATCAAGGACTACGCCGCGATGAACGAGGCCTACCGCGGCCGGTTCGGCCGGCCGCCGGTCAGGACGACTATCGCCTGCTACGGCGGCATTCCCGGCAGCTCGCTCGTGGAGATCGACTGCATTGCGGCGCTCTGATTCGGAACCCCGGAGCGGCGCTGCGGCGGCACAGCCCGCCGCGTGGGCGCCCGGCATGGAACGGGTGGGAGGGCCCATCCGCTCCGGGCCCCTCCTCTTCCTCGGCGGCATCGGCGGCTGGTATCCTGAGCGGCGGCCGGAGGGCCCCGGCGACGCCCGTCGGCAGCTGACCGACGCGCTCGAGATCATGAGCGGGAGTCTCGCCCGCGCTGGCTCGTCCATGGCCAGCGTCCTCCAGGTGCAGATCTCGCTGATCGATCCCGAGAAGAACCAGCAGACGGTGGAGGAGGTCTTCCGGCAGAACTTCCCCGAACCGCGGCCCACCCTCTCCTGGTTTGGCGCAGCCGACTTCCGGCGCCAGGGGCAGCTGCTCCAGGTAGACTGCATCGCCTCCGTGGAATGAGCGTGGAGTGACCGCGCAGAGAACAAGAGGGTCCTGCATGCACGGAACGATTCGCATCTCACTGGCGGTTCTCCTGGCGCTCGCCGGCACGCCGGCGGCGGCCCAGGAGTCGGTCTACGATCTGCTCCTCACCGGCGGGCACGTGATCGATCCGGCCAACGATATCGACGCCGTGCGGGACGTCGCCGTGCGTGACGGGAAGATCGTCCAGGTGGCGGCGGCCATCCCGACAGGCTCCGCGAAACGGATCGTGGACGTGAAGGGCTTGTACGTCGTGCCCGGCCTGGTGGACATCCACGCGCATCACTATGGCTACGCCGGGTCGCTCTTCCCCGACGAGACGGCTTTCCCCGCCGGCACCACGACCGTCGTGGACGCCGGCGGACCAGGGTGGCGGAACTTCGAGGACTACCAGGAGAAGATCCTCCGGCGGGCCAGGGCCCGGGTGTTCACGTTCATCAACAGCGTCGGGCTCGGGATGGGCGGCGAAGAGGATGACATCGAGGACATGAACCCGCGGGCGACGGCCGACAAGATCCTGGCCTTCCCCGACTTGATCGTCGGCGTGAAGAACGCCCACTTCGGCGGCTCCGGCTGGACGTCGGTGGACCGGGCGATCGAAGCGGGCCGCCTCTCGAACACGCCGGTGATCCTGGACAACACGATCCTCAGCTGGACGGGTCGTGACACCCGCACGAAGGTGCTCGAGAAGATGCGCCCCGGCGACATTCATACGCACTTCTACAACGACCGGCACGTGGAGATCCTCGACCGCCGGACGAACCGGGTGCAGCCCTACATGCACGCAGCGCGCAAGCGCGGCGTGCTCTTCGACCTCGGGCACGGCGGCGGCAGCTTCCTCTGGCCGGTCGCCGACCGCGCGATGGCACAGGACTTCCCGCCTGACACCATCAGCACCGATCTGCACGCCGGCAGCATTCTCAGCACCGAGTCGGACATGCCCAACTCGATCTCGAAGATGCTGCTGCTCGGCATGCCACTGCGCGACGTGGTCTACCGCTCGACGGTCACGCCCGCCCGCACCATCAAGCGCTTTCCCCAGGTCGGCACGCTCGGCGAGGGGCGCGACGCCGACATCGCCGTCCTGCGGCTGGACGAGGGCGTCTTCTCGTTCCATGACGCCTGGGGCAAGAAGCGCCTCGGCACACAGCGGCTCCTCAACGTGCTGACCGTCCGGGCGGGGGAAATCGTCTACGACCGCGACGCCATCGCCTTCCCCGACTGGGACGCGCCGGGCAGCAACGGGAGGACGCGCGAATGACGGCCAACCGCTCTGTCCCCGTCCGCCTGGCGCTCGCGCTCGCCGGCGCCTGCGCGCTGCTGGCCGGCTCGGGCCGTCCGCTCGCGCAGAGCGAACCGATCTACGACTATCTGTTCAGGAACGGCCACGTCATCGATCCCGCCGCGGGCCGGAACGGCCGCATGGACATTGCTGTCGCCGGCGACCGGATCGTCCGGATCGGCACGAACCTGCCGGCCGACCAGGCGAAACGTACCGTCGACGTCAGCGCCTATTGCGTGACCCCGGGGCTGATCGACCTGCACGCGTATGTGAACGCGCAGGGGGTCCTGCGCCAGGGCGACGCGCGCACCGCCTGGCGCAACGTCAACCCGGACCACAACGCCCTGCGGCACGGCGTGACGACGGTAGTCGACGGCGGCAGCACAGGCTGGCGCAACTTCGAATCCTTCAGGACCCTCGTGGTGGATCACTCGCGCGTGCGGGTGCTGGCCTTCCTGAACATCGTGGGCAGCGGGATGCTCGAAGGGCAGGAGCAGGCCGATCCGGCGGACCTCGGCGTGGAGGAAGCCGTCCAAATGGCCGGCCGCCACCGGCAGACGATCGTCGGGATCCGGAGCCCGCACCTGCGGGGCGCCGGCCGCGAGGGCATCGAGCGCAGCCTGCGGGCGGCCAGCTCGATGGACGGCGTCGCGCTCGTGGAGTACCAGCCCGACGCGGGGCTCGACTACCGCGAGCTCGTGCTCGAGCGGCTGCGTCCAGGCGATCTCGTGACCGAGACGTTCGGCCCCGCCACGCCGGTGTTCGACGGCAACGGCGGTGTCAACGAGACGCTCAGGCGCGCGCGCGAGCGCGGCGTGCTCTTCGACCTCGGCCACGGGTCGCAGAGCTTCCGCTTCCGGCTGGCGGTCCCCGCCGTCCGCGCCGGGTTCCTGCCCGACACGATTTCGACCGCGATGGACAAGACCAGCCTGCTGCTACCCCGTGGGGACCTGATGACCACACTGTCCAAGTTCCTTAACATGGGCGTGTCCATCGAGGACCTGGTGGAACGCGTCACGGTGCGGCCGGCACGCGCCCTGAAGCGTCCGGAGCTCGGCACGCTGCGCGAAGGGGGCGTGGCGGACCTCGCGGTGATCGAGATCCAGCAGGGGCGCTTCGGCTTTCTCGACACGAGCCACGAGCGGCTCCGCGGGGATCGCAACATGCGGGCGGTCCTGACCATGCGGGATGGCCAGATCGTGTGGGACACCGAGGGCATCAGCCGCACGGACTGGTCGCAGGCCGGGCCCTACAGCAACTACCGCTAGTCCCAGAGGAGGACGGGGGCTTCCGCCTGCGCATAGTGTTCCTGCTGCCGGGAGAACTCCACTGCATAGGGACCTCGGCGGTCAGCGCCCCGACAGCGGGGCGGCCGCCGTTCAGCGGGCCGGGGTCAGGACTCCCCCGCCCCCAGGCGGCGGGCGATCCAGCGGGCCGTCCCGTACTCACCGAGGTCCACCTCGCCCTGCATCGAGCCCTGGGCGACCTGCCCCTCGAAGGTGAAGTCCACGCTCGTGCCCTGGGAGGGCAGGCTGCTGCGCATGCGCACGCGGTCACCGTGCACCGTGCCGGTCAGAGGTCCATCGAGGAGCCGGCCGAGGTGCGTCCCTAGCACCTGATTGCCGCTCATGCTCAGGAACAGCCGGTGCCGGGCCTCGCCCCTCGTGTATTTCACGTCCACTTCCCAGCGGCCGGTGATGTCGGTCACCGGGCTGGCGGGGGGCGTGGCCGATCTGCCCCGCGGAGCGCTGCCGAGCACCTCGGCAATGCGGCGCGCGGCCAGCCCCGCGTCTCCGGGACGCATGGCCGTCGGGCGGACGCGGAACGAGTAGCCGTCGCCCGACGCGTGAGACTTGATCCGCGGCTCGCCGTCGATCAACTGCTTGTACACCTCGCCGGCCGTGATGCCGACTCGCTCGGCGTCCCACTCGACCATCATCGTGGGAAAGGGGCTGGCGCCGGCCGGGTCCTGGATGTCGGTCCGGACACCAGACACTTTGGTCAGCGCATCGCTGATCTCCTGGAGCCATCCGCGCCAGCGACGGTGATCCTCTTCGATCCCGCGGGCGGCGAGCACCTCGACAGCCGTGAGCATGCCCATAATCTCCTCCTTGCCGGCCTTCATCATGCGGCCGAAGGAATGGTGCGGCGCGCTGTTCATGAAGGCGGCCCAGACGAGATCCTTCCGGCCGAGCAGCAGCCCGGCGCACTGCGGGCCGCGAATCACCTTGCCGCCGCTGTAGGCCACCAGGTCGGCGCCGCGTGAGAGATACGGGTTGGGACGCTGGGGCAGCTCCGCCGCGGCGTCCACGATCACCGGTACGCCCGCCTGGCGCGCCGCCGACGCCATCTCCTCGAGGCGCAGCGGCCCGCGAGCCTCGCCCGTACCCAGCACCGCCACCATCGCGGTGCGCGGGCCAAGCGCGGCGTGGAACTCCGCAGGCGTGTTGACCTCCACCATCCGGATGCCGAGCGTCCGGAACGCCTGGTCGTACACGTTGCGGGACTCCCGCGGGATGATCACTTCGTCCTTGAGCCCGGTCAGGTCCGGCAGCTGCTGGATGAGTTCCGGGTCGGACCCGGCAATGCAGGCCGCCGTGGCGTGCGTCAGCGCCGCGG
>JACCXG010000528.1 GCA_013697225.1 Acidobacteriota bacterium | reverse complement strand
AGGGAAGCGCGTCAACCGCCTGGTAGGGCACCGACGCGGACGCGAAGCCTTGTCGCGCGACGTACAAGTACGGCAGCGGCCGGCTGAACACGACAGCTGTCCGATCCAGGACGATGGGGTTTCCGGGCTCCGCCGCACGGGCGCGCGCTTTCACCCAGCGTGCGGCATCGGCCAGCTCTTCCTCGCGATCGCGAGCCGTGAAGTGCACTGCGGTGGAAGGAGCCGCCTGAGGAGACGGTGGAGGGGGAACCAGCAGCAGGGGCGCGCGGCCGGGCCCTTGCGTGGGTCCCTCTTCGAACCCCGGCAGCACGTCGTGCAGGCGCTGATGCCACCCGCTGGCCAGCACACGATCGGTGGAGGCGATATCGAGCCGCTCGAGGCCCGGCATGCGGGAGAGCAGGTCGAAGTCGGCGGGCCAGAGTCCGAGCGGATCGGCGGCCTGATCCGCAACCGCCACGATGATGTGCCGGTAGGCCGGGGCTGGAACGGTCGAAAGCGCGAGCGCGCGGATGGCATGCTCGTCGACCCGCCCGCTGTCCCCTACGCGGCGCTCGAACGCGGCAAACGTGGCCGACAGGAAGCGGGTCTGCCTGAGCAGCCGCGCCGCGCCACGGTCGCTGTCGGCACCCGGCTCCAGCCGCTCCGAGAGGTGTCGATCGAAGCTGTCGATCGTATGCGACCGCCGGCGCAGCTCGTCGTAGAACCCGAGAATGGCGGAAAGCAGCCCGGGGCGAAGCCGGAATGGCGCATCCACTCCCTGACGTGAGGCCTCTTCCGCGGAAAGCCGCAGCAGAACTTCCCGCTCGACATCAGCCAGGCGCGGTGGAGCCCCGGGGAGGCGCTCGTGCAGCCTGCTGTAGAAGCCGCCGCGGGTGATCAGGTCGGGAAGGATCACCGCTGCATTTCCCTCGCGCAGCAGGTCGTCCTCCATCGTGCGGCGGAACTGCCCGGCGGCGCTGGTGGTGGGCAGGACGACGGCCGTGGCGCGGGCCTCCCAGCCGGAATGAACGGCAGCGAGGATCGCCCGCTGGAGCGCGCGGAGGTCCGGCGCGCGGAGCAGCCGGGTAGTGCGTGGAGTGATCACCGTGGCTGTGGAGCGGGTGTGCGCGTGATGCGCCGGAGCTCCCCGAGAGCGGTCTCGAGCAGCATCAGCGACCCGGCCGCGGCGGAAGACGCCTGCCACGCGGCGTCCATGTTCTCGGCACGCGCAGCCTCCAGGCGGCCTGCGGCGGCGCGCCGGGCAAGCGCGGCGGAGGCGGCCAGCGTCTTGTGGGCTTCTGCGACGGCTGCCGGGGGCGTGAGGCGCGCAAGCTCCCCCTCGGCAAGCGCTGCCTGCTCTGCAAGCTGGCGGACTGAGCGCGGCGCCGGGCCGGCAAGCTGGCGCACGTCAATCAGCCATGTCCGGATCCCCAGTAGTCGATCGAGCCCCGGCCGCACATCCGCCCAGTACTGCCGCACTTCCGCGGCGCGGAGCGCCCACGCATCGCGCGCAAGCCGCAACCGGCGGGCGCCGTCGATGCGCGAGTCGAGTGCCGCGAGCAGCGCGCCGATCGTGGCCGGACGCGCACGCTTCAGCCGTTCGTCTTCCTGCAGCACCACGGGTACCAGCGCCTCGAGCGCGCGAACGTTGGCATATCCGGCGTAAACATCGGCCAGCTGAAGGACCCGCCTGGTCACGACCGCGTAGGCGCGGTCCGTCTTCAGCTCCAGCGCCAGCTCCCTGGTGGCACGCGCGTGCGCCTCGGCCATCCAGCTCCCTTCGGGCAGGATGGGGGCGAGCGTATCCGTCACGGCGCGCAGCAGCGACACGCGCTCGGACGCATCGCCCGTGCGCCCTGCAGCCAGGAGCCCGAGCTCCACCCGCTCACGAAAATCGGGCGCGGGAAGGAGCATCATCGGCGGCCCGGGAGTCGGCGATCCGGAGACCAGCGCGATGTCGAAGCTGGATTGCCCGGCAGCTATGCGGAGCTCGGAGACGACCTGATCCAGCCACACGGCCATCTGAGAGATTTCCTCGGCGCGGTACCAGAAATGCTGCCGTGGCCATTCGACGAGCCGACGCCGCGCCTCCTCCGCAAGGGCCAGCCGCTTCGCGTCGTCTGCCACCGAGCCGACGGTGTTCAACGTATCGGCGACCTCGCGGGTGAGCCTGGCGAAATCCGCCTCGCCGCGGGTCTCGGCATAGCGCCGGGCGCGCGCGGCCTCGACGTAGGCATTCGTACGATCCCAGTCCACGTCCGCGGCGGCAATCGTCACGAGGTGCAGGACCGGACTCGAGTCGGTGCCGCCGATCGGGATGGAGAAGACCAGCCGATCCGCCACGTGGGCGAACTCTCCGTAGCTGACCAGCGTGCCACCGTCGCGGAGAAAGATCCGGTAGAGCACCGCATCGGGGGCAACGCCGGGCGTTTGTGCGGTCTGCGAGCCTTGCGCCGCCGCCCACACTGGAGGGACGGAATAGAGCGCCACCGCCAAGGCTGCCGCCAGGACCAGGCACCGCCCACCATGGCCAGTCTGAAACATGTGTACTCCCAGCGTAGTGGACACCTCCGGCCGGATCAACCCGCCGGTGGATCGGGGGTTTTTCCGCATGCGTCCTGGCGACTGTGGAAAAGCTGTGGAAGATCGGTTGATCGACTGTGGACCCCTGGTGAATGGAAATCTATTTCTGCGCAATGATGGTGCAAAAGCCGTCCGTTGCACTGTGTTGATGCGCCTTCGGTCTTCCTTTCGCTTGAACGCCCCGGCCCAG
>JACCXG010000521.1 GCA_013697225.1 Acidobacteriota bacterium | reverse complement strand
CGTGCTCGCCCACTTCCTGCGGGATCCGGAGGAAGACATCTGGGTGCGGCGCCACATCCCGGCCACGCTCGCCCTGATCCCCTCGCAGCGGACGGTGGGGGTACTGACCGCCGCGCTGGAAGACCGGGACGGGTTCATCCGCTACAAGGCGGTGGCGGCGCTCGAGCGCCTGCGCCGCAGCGATGTCGGGCTGCCGTTCCCTGAAGCCCCCGTCGAGGCGCTGGCGATTGTCGAGTCGCGCCGGTACTTCACCTACCTTTCGCTGCACCACAACCTTGTCGGGCTGAAGCGGATGCCCGAAGGCTCGCTGCTGGCGCTTGCGCTCGATCAGAAGATGGCGCGGACGAAGGATCGAATTTACCGCCTGCTCTCGCTCATCTACCCGTGGCGGGACATCAGCGCGGCGCAGTGGACGCTCGAGCATGGGGACAGCCGCGGCCGTGCGAGTGCCTCCGAGTATCTTGACAACATCCTCACGGGGCAGATTCGGCGCCGGCTCATGCCGCTGCTCGAAGACATGCCGCTCGAGGAAAAGGTGCGCCGCGGCAACGTCCTGGTCAAGACGCGCCCGCGCGACCTCGAGGAAACGCTCCTCCAGCTCATAAATGACGACGACCAGGTCGTGGCGGCGTGCGCGATCGATGCGGCACGCCGGAACGGCGTCTGGACCCTCGCCGAAGACATCGAGCACGTCCTCGCGCACCGTGACGCGCACGACTGGTACGTCTTCGAGGCCGCCTCGTGGGCGCTGGCCGAACGGCGCATGCCGGCCGAACGCCGCCGCGAGCTCTGGCACGAGCCGCTGCCCGCCGCGGAGCTTGCCGAGCGGCTGCGGGAGCTTCCGCTGTTCGCCTCCGTCACCGTCGATGAGCTGTTCAGGATCGCCTCGGCCGCGCGCCAGGTCCGTCACGAGTCGGGCGCGGTCCTGCTCCAGGAGGGCTCGGTCCCCGAAAGCACCCACCTCCTCCTCGACGGCCGCGTCGTCTCCACGAGCCGGACCGGGGCGCCGGGCGCGCTGCAGGCACCAGCAGCGCTGGGATTCGCGGAAGCGCTGTCGGGCACGTCGATGCCCGACACCGTGCGCACCGAGGGGCGTGCCGTCACGCTGGCCATGAGCGTCGAGGAGCTCCGCACGCTGCTGGCCGACAACACGGATCTCGTGGCCGGGCTCTTCAGAACGCTGTCGGACGTACTCGAGGCGGGCACCGGGCCCCTTCAGCAGACCGGTGCGGGGGCGGAGTTCGAGCGGCTGGCCGCAGGCGGGTTGTCACCGGTCGAGAAGGTCCTGGCGCTGCAGAACGTGCCGCTGTTCTCGCGCGTCTCGGCCGAGGAGATGCGCGAGCTTGCCGAGATCACGCAGACCGTGCGGCTGCAGCCGGGGAAGGGGCTGTTCCCGGAGTCGGCCGCGCCGGCGCTGTGGGTGCTCCTGTCCGGGGAACTGAGGGTTTCGGGACAGGCTGGACGGGCGGTGATCCCGGCAACCGCACGTGCGGGGGACGTCGTTGGCGCCGTGAGCACGATGGCCGGGCGTCCGCTCGGGCTGTCAGCCGAAGTGACACGGGAAGGGGTCGCGCTGCGGCTGGATCGCGAGGATCTGTTTGCCCTGCTCGGCGAACGGCCCGACCTGCTGCGCCAGATGTTCTCCGGGATGTTCCGCGGGGAGTCCGCCCGGCTGCTCGATACGAGGGCGTAGAAGCTCAACTCCCAACTCCCAACGCCCAACGCCCAACTACCAACGCCCAACTCCCAACTACCAACGCGCAGGTCAACTCCCAAGATCAATTTGGGAGTTGGAGGTTGGGAGTTGGGAGTTGGGAATTGGGAGTTGTCATTTGCGGCTCTTCTTGACCGCGTCCACTATGTGCCGGGCGGAGATGCCGAACTTCTCGATGAGCTCGTCGGGCTCCCCGCTGCGCGGGATCCGGCGGATCGCCAGCCGCTGCACCGTCACACCGGCCGGCGCCAGCGCTTCGCTCACCGCATCGCCGAGGCCGCCGGCCGAGTAGTGATCCTCCACGGTGATCACGACACCCTTGGCCGCTTCCGCGCCGGTGGTGAGCGTAACGGTATCGATCGGCTGCACCGAGTAGGCGTCCACCACCCGGATGGCGATCCCCTCCCCCTTCAGCTGCTCGTACGCTTTCA
>JACCXG010000481.1 GCA_013697225.1 Acidobacteriota bacterium | reverse complement strand
ATGACCGGCGTCCAGGCGGGCAGCATGTTGCCCACTCCAATCCCATGCAGCATCGTCGAGAGCACGATGACGAGGCCGGCCGACGCAAGCTCCTCCGCATACCGGTTCTGGGCCTCGACGATGTCGGTGATGGTGTCGACGATGGGCCCGTCGTCGCGGATGCTGCCGGCGAGGACGAAGCCCACGCCCGCGCGCACACACTCCACCATCACACCGGTGGTGAGGACGCCGGATTCCACGGCGGCCCTGATGCCGCCGGCGCGATTGATGGCGTTGATGGCACGCATGTGGTGACGGTGGCCGCCAGGCACTGGAACGCCCGCCTCGAGGTCGACACCCAGGGATGTGCCGAAGAGCGCGTGCTCGGCATCGTGGACGGCGAGCGCGTTGCCCGCGAGCACGACGTCCACCCAGCCGCGGCGAATCAGCTCGGTGAAGTAGGCGGCCCCTCCGGTATGGACGACGACCGGGCCGGCAACGAAGACAATGCTCTGGCCGCGCTCCTTGACCTCACGCATCAGGACCGCAATCCGGGCGACGCTCGCCTCCACGCGACGCTCGGAGGAGATCTCGTTCGACATGAAAGCGAAGTCGGCGCGGTCGCGCTCGCGGAACTCCGGCGTCACGCGAATCCCTTCCAGGCCGCAGACGATCCGATCTCCGGCGCGGACCTCGCGGAGCTTGCGGCAGATCGCCCTCCCCTCCTCGAGGGCGATGACGGCATCCATCCGCTGGCGATCGACCTCGAGCCACTCCCCTCCGACCCTGACGTGCGTGCGCATGTTGGTCGTCGAGTAGAAGTCGTCCGGCACGCAGCCGTCCCGATCCGCCACACGCACGAGCGCGTCGGTCTCCTGCACCGGATGACAGCCGAGCAGCATCAAGTCCTCGACGAGCCGCCGGAGCGCGCCGACTGTCGGAGAGGAGACCTTGAGGGAGATGCGGGAGAAGTCTTCGTTCGTCCGCCCGATAGAGAAGTTGAGGACCTCGAATGCGCCGCCGCGCTCGATGACCTTGTCGAAGATCCCGTTCAGGATGTTGGAGTCGATGAGGTGCCCCTCGGCACCGACCACGGCGGAATGAGCGTGAGCGTCTGACATCAATGGAGGCTGCCCCCGGATTATAGCGCCGCCTTCCGGGGAGCATGCCGCCGGCTGCGGGAGGGCGCAGTACACTTGTGTGCGGGCCGTGTGATTCGTGACCGTGTCGCGGGGCGTCGCGCCCGGATGGCAAGGGGCGAGGAGCGAGGACCAGCTGCAGAAGGACCACACCGTGCCTGAAGATCCGCACAAACCGCTGCGCGATGACGTCCGGCTGCTCGGCGAGCTGCTGGGAGAAACCCTGCGCCGCCACGAAGGGGTGCCGCATTACGAGCGGGTCGAGCGCGTGCGGGCACTCGCCAAGCGGCGCCGCACCGGGTTGGAGCCAGCACGGGACGCTGCCGCCGGCGACGACTTCGAGACGCTCGCGGGCGAGCTCCGTGCGATGCCGGTCGAGGCGGCGCTGCCGGTAGCCCGCAGCTTCGCGCACTTCCTGAACCTCGCCAACATCGCCGAGCAGCACCACCGGATGCGGCGCCGGCGTGCACTCCAGCGCGATCCAAAGGGGCGCCCCCAGCAGGCCTCGGTCGAGGAAGTGCTGCCGCGGCTCGTGGCCGGCGGCCTGTCTCCCGACGCGCTGCACGAGGCGGTGTGCCGGCTGCGGATCGAGCTCGTGATCACCGCGCATCCGACCGAGATCATGCGGCGCACCCTGCAGCACAAGTACAACGGGATTGCCGCCGCACTCGGCGAGCTGGATCGCGGGGACCTGACGCGTGCCGAGCGCGAGGCGCTGCTCGAGTGCGTGCGCCGCGAGATTGCGGGTGCGTGGCACACCGAAGAGGTGCGACGGGAGCGCCCCTCCCCGCTCGACGAGGTGCGATCGGGGCTCGCGGTGTTCGAGGAGACGCTGTGGGATGCCGTGCCGCAGTTCAGCCGGACGCTGGACCGGACCCTGCTGCAGGTCACCGGGCGCGGATTGCCGCTCGAGAGCGCGCCAATCCGTTTCGGGTCCTGGATCGGCGGCGACCGCGACGGGAACCCCTCGGTGACGGCGGAGGTCACCCGCCGCACCTGCCTGATGGCGCGCTGGCGGGCGCTTTCGCTGTACGCCCGTGAGATCGAGGCGCTCCGATTCGAGCTGTCGATGACGCTGGCCACCAGCGAACTGCACGGCCGCGCGGGCGGAGCCCACGAACCGTACCGCGCGATCATGAGAGACCTGCAGGGACGCATCGAGGAGGCGCGGCGTGCGGTCGAGCGCCATCTCGCCGGTACACCGGGGCACGACGAGGCCCCCGCCTCTCCACCCCTCACGGAAGACGAGTTCACCGGCACGCTGCGGCTGTGCGACCGCTCCCTGCGTGAGACCGGCAACGACGTCATCGCCGACGGACGGCTCACCGACGTTCTGCGGCGGGTCGCCGCCTTCGGGCTCACGTTCGTCCGCCTCGACATCCGGCAGGAGGCGGCCCGCCATACCGACGCGATCGACGCCATGACCACGCACCTCGGGCTCGGCGGTTACGGCGGCTGGACGGAGGAGCGGCGCATCGATTTCCTGCTCAACGTGCTGGGGCGCAGCGCTCCGCTGCCGCTGGAGGGGATGCGCGCGAACCCGGCCGTCACCGAGCTGCTCGATACCTTCCGGACCATCGCGTCAATCGACCGAGCCTCGCTCGGCGCGTACGTCATCACCCAGGCCGGGCGGGCGTCGGACGTGCTCGCCGTCGAGCTCCTGCAGCGGGAAGCCGGGGTCCGGCATCCGCTGCGGGTCGTGCCGCTCTTCGAAACGGCCCGCGATCTCCGTGCGGCGGCCGACGTGATGAACGGGCTGCTCTCGATTCCGTCCTATCGCGAGCACGTGATGCGCACAGCGGGGCGGCAGGAGGTCATGGTCGGCTACTCCGACTCCGCAAAGGAGATCGGCCGCGTGGCTGCAGCGTGGGAACTCTACAAGGCACAGGAGACGCTCGTGACGGCCTGCCGCGATCACGACGTGCCCATCACGCTCTTCCACGGGCGGGGCGGCAGCGTGGGACGGGGCGGCGGCCCCACCTACCTTGCGATTCAGTCACAGCCTCCCGGCTCGGTCGACGGCACGCTGCGCGTAACCGAGCAGGGGGAGATGATCCAGGCCAAGTTCGGCCTGCCGGGCATTGCCGTGCGGACGCTCGAGGTCTACGCGACGGCGACACTCGAGGCAACGCTCGCCCCGCCCCGGCCAGTCGACGAACGTTGGCGGACGACAATGGACCGTGTCGCCGATGCCGCACGCACCGCATTCCGGCGCACTGTGTACGAGGATCCGGCATTCCTCCCGTACTTCAGCACGGCGACACCAGAAGCGGAGCTCGACGCACTGCACATCGGCAGCCGCCCGGCGCGGCGGACGGCGCAGGGAGGGGTGCAGACGCTGCGCGCCATTCCCTGGCAGTTTGCCTGGACCCAGACGCGGCTGCTCCTGGCGACGTGGCTGGGCGTGGAGGAAATCGCCGGCGACGCGGTCACCGACGAGGACCGCTCCACGTGCCGGGCCATGTACCGCGACTGGCCGTTCTTCCGGTCCACCATGGACCTGATGGAGATGGCGCTGGCCAAGGCTGATGCCGGTGTGGCGGCGCATTACGACCGACACCTCGTGGCCCCCGAGCACCACGCCCTCGGCCGCGCCCTGCGGGATCGCCTCGATCGGGCGACCGCCGCGGTGCTCCAGATCACGGGACACAGGGGGCTGCTCGAGGACAATCCGGTGCTTCGCCGGTCAATCGACGTGCGAAACCCTTACGTGGACCCGATCAACCTCGTCCAGGTCGAACTGCTCCGCCGGCTCCGGCGGGGCCGGGAGGAGGTCGAGGAGACCGGCGCGGAGGACCAGACCGATATCGTCCAGCTCCGCCGCGCCCTGCTCGTAACCATCAACGGGGTGGCCGCCGGGATGAGAAACACGGGGTGACCACGGAATTGCCAAGAGTGCCAAAAGTGCCAGGGTTGCCAAGAACTAGAAGAGGGCACCCTCCCTCAATTTTTGGCAATTTTGGCACTCTTGGCATTCTTGGCAATTCTGAGCCGGGCTTGACATCCCCCGCCCTTCCCGTGCTACGGTGCCGGCTGGGTATGATCTCCTCCACCTGTTGTTGTCGTCCGTGGACAGCACCGGCCGCCGCCGCCGCGACGTGTCGATGCTCGTGTACGGTGCCGGCGACCTGCCGGTGAGAGGCCTGCCCGTTCCAGCCTGACCATCGCCCCCGGTCCTCTCTCCTGCTGATCCCCGGCTCCCGGTTCCATCAGCGATCCCGGTTTCCATGTTCGTTCAGGAGAGTATCGATGTCGGCCCACGTGCAGGTCTCAGGAATACACGCCGCATCCCCCGATGCGCTTGCGGATCCATCCATCAGCCAGATCGATGACGCCCCGCTCGTCCACGGGCACGGCGCGCTGGCGCAGGACGGCGAGCGCGGATTCGATCATCTCCGCGCGCTCGAGGCCGAGAGCATCCACATCTTCCGGGAGGTCGTCGCGGAGTTCGAGCGGCCCGTGATGCTCTACTCCATCGGGAAGGACTCCTCGGTGCTCCTGCGCCTCGCCCAGAAGGCCTTCTACCCCGGGCCGATTCCCTTCCCGCTCCTGCACATCGACACCACATACAAGTTCCGCGAGATGATCGAGTTCCGCGACCGGTACGTCCGTGAAGTTGGCGCGCGGCTTATCGTCCACACGAACCAGGAAGCGCTGAACGAAGGGACCCAGCCGTTTGCTGTGGGCACCCAGCGGTGCTGCTCGCTGCTGAAGACGAAGTCGCTCCTCGACGGCCTGCAGGCAGGGAACTTCGACGCCGCTTTCGGCGGCGCGCGCCGTGACGAGGAACGCTCCCGTGCGAAGGAACGCGTGTTCTCGCTGCGCGACTCGAAGGGCCACTGGGACCCGAAGCGCCAGCGTCCCGAACTGTGGCACCTGTTGAACAGCCGGATAGGCCCCGGCGAGCACGTCCGCGTGTTCCCGCTGTCGAACTGGACCGAGCTCGACGTGTGGCACTACATCCACGTCGAGAACATTCCGGTCGTGCCGCTCTATTACGCGCGTGAGCGCGAGGTGATCGTCCGCGGCAACTCGCTCATCATGACGGAGCAACCGTTCGTGCCGCTGCTGCCGGGTGAACGGCCGCAGACCGTCATGTGCCGGATGCGCTCCCTGGGCTGTTCCCCCTGCACGGGCGCGGTCCGCTCGCAGGCCGACACCATCCCGAAGATCATCGAAGAGCTCGTTGCCGCGCGGCATTCCGAGCGGCAGCTGCGCGTGATCGACCACGATCAGGACGGCTCGATGGAGATGAAGAAGCGGGAAGGGTACTTCTGATGTCCGGGCTCCTCCGCCTGTGCACGGCGGGCAGCGTGGACGACGGGAAGAGCACGCTGATTGGCAGGCTGCTGTACGAGTCGCGTGCCGTGTACGAGGACCAGCTGTCGTCGGTCCGCGCCGCCTCCCGTAACCGAGGGGCCGGGCCCATCGACTTCTCGCTGTTCACCGACGGGCTGCGCGCCGAACGCGAGCAGGGCATCACGATAGATGTGGCGTACCGCTACTTCGCCACCGCCCGCCGGAAGTTCATCCTGGCCGACACGCCCGGGCACGAGCAGTACACGCGCAACATGGCCACCGGGGCCTCGACGGCGGACCTCGCCATCCTGCTGGTGGACGCCCGGCACGGCATTCGCGACCAGACGCGGCGGCATGCGCGCATCGCCCGGCTGCTCGGCATCACGAACTTCGTGCTTGCCGTGAACAAGATGGATCTTGTCGGATTCGACCGCTCCGTATACGAGTCAATCCGCGACGGGTTCGCAGGTCTGCTCGACGGGGCCACCCTGCACGCCATTCCCCTCAGCGCCCTCCACGGCGACAACGTGGTGGCGCCCAGCTCCGAGACCCCCTGGTTCACCGGCGCCCCGCTGCTCGAGTATCTGGAGACGGTCTCGGTCGACCGCGCCGCGGCAGATCACCCCTTCCGTTTCCCGGTCCAGCTTGTCGTGCGCCCCAGCCATGATTTTCGGGGCTATGCCGGGCAGATCGCCGCCGGCACGATCCGGCCTGGAGACCCCATCACCGTCTGGCCGTCGGGTCGCGCGACACGCGTGAAACGAATCGTCACCTGGGATGGCGACCTCGCCCTGGCGCATGCCCCGATGTCGGTCACGCTGACGCTGGAAGACGAGGTGGACATCAGCCGCGGTGACCTGCTGGC
>JACCXG010000459.1 GCA_013697225.1 Acidobacteriota bacterium | reverse complement strand
TCAGCCGGCCGAGGGTGGAAGCCTCCTCCCCTGCCAGCGGGTCGAAGGCGAAGCCGCAGACGACGAGCAGGTCGGCGATCTTGACCGCCTCCTTGGCCGCCTCACGGATGAGCTCGGGGCCGACGGTACCGAACTCAGGCCCGATGGCCACCGCCACCGTCTTGGCCTGACCGTTCTCGGCGTACTCGCCGGTGGCCTGGACGTAGACGCCCGGGTACGGGTCGAGTCGGCTGAGCTCGAGGCGGCTGACTATTGCGGTAGGGCCGACCATGCGGCCGATTTTACCCGAGACGACGTAGTCCTGAAGGTAGGAAGCGAAGCGCCGGCGACGGTACGTAGACCAACTACCACTGGTTGTCTGGCACTGGCGCGGGGTACGAGTGAAAGAGCTGCCAGGCGCGCCTGGCAGGATGCAATCCGAGTGCGGATGTCCGCCTCCAGCTCGCCAGACGGTTGCTGCCATCCGCGCGGGCGGTGACGACCACCTCGTATAGGCGCCAGAGTGCATCTTCCCGCAGGCCGGCTTCGAGAGTGACGAGTTCGCCAAGGCGCCGCCGGACCTGGGCGATCTGCCGCAGGACACGCGCGAGCCTTGCGGCCACGTCGTCAGAGGCGGAGCCGTCTATCTAAGAAGGCAAGGGCGTCTTGAAGCCGATAAGCGTGTGCGACTCGTCACCTATCGCGAGATCGGGGTTCATCTGTGCTCGGAGGACCGCTAAGTGGCCGACTGTGGAGGCCCCCTCCCCTGCCGGCGGGTCGAAGGCGAAGCCACAGATCTCGCGCCAACCTGCGCCCATGGAGGCGAGCCGTGCCAGACACTTGTCACAACGGAATAGGATCGTTGCGCGGAAGTCGCGGGAGCGATTGCGAGCAGCAGGGCGAGGGACGAGTGCAACGAGCTGACGCCGGGCGATCGCCGGGAGACAAACCGTGACCCCACCCTTGCAGTTCGGCGATTTGCCCAGTGGTACCAGCCTCGAACTGGCCGGTGCGGGCGCGACTGACGCCATCGACGCAGCGATTGAGTTGGGGAACCGGGCTCGCGACACGCTCGGCCACCTCCCGTTCGCGGCGTATGAAGACGCAGCGCGCAACGGAGGCCTGCTCCTCGGTCGCGAAGGTGGCAACGTCGTCGCGTATGCCCTATTTGGAGCCACTGACCGGCATGTCCGCCTCACGCACCTCTGCGTCGAACAGCGCCTCCGCCGCGGCGGAATCGCGCGGCTCCTGATCAACTGGATCAGCGAGCGCCACGCCGATCGGCCAGGCATCCTTGTCTGGTGTCGTCGTGACTACCGACTTGCGGACATGTGGTCGCACCTTGGTTTCGAACGTCTGTCCGAACGACCCGGTAGAGGCCGCGGCAACCGCACTCTGGTCGCGTGGTGGCGCGATCACGGCCATCCTCATCTCTTCACGAGGGCTGGGGAGACGGCGATCGTGCGAGCTTCGGTCGACCTCAACATCATCCGCGACCTTGCTGACGAATCGCGACCGGACCGCGTTGAGTCGTTGGCGCTGCTGTCGGATCAGAGCGCAGATCGGCTTGAGGTCGTCCGAACGCCGGCGCTGGATGTCGAGATGGACGCAATGGACGACGAGCTTCGTACACCCTGTGTTCGTCGTGCTCACACGCTCATATCCATCCAGCCATCACGTGGGCACTACGCATCCGTTCACGCCGAAATGCTCGCGTCCGCCAACGCGGCCGACCCCATCTTCGTGCAGTCAACTCAAGGTGAACTGGACATCAGATACGTAAGCGAGGCGATCGCCGCGGGTCTCAACGTGTTCGTGACACGTGATGCACGTTTGACTTCGACGCTCGGCCCGCTGGCAGCAGCCCACGGACTCAGGATCCTTCGGCCAGCCGAAGTCATCGTTCGGATGGACGAGCTCGTCCGCGCCGAGGCGTACCAACCAGCCGCGCTTCAAGCGACAGGTTTCACGCGCCGTCTCATTGGGTCAGGTGGCGAACTGGATTTGGACGCGTTCGTTAGCCGGAACACCCGGGAGCGGTTGCCCCAGCTCCGAAGCAGGGTGAGGTCGCTCACCGCGGCTGGCCTCGAGCGCGTTGGCATCTTCTCGCCCGAGCAGAAGCTGGTAGCGGCGTTCGTGGTCCAGGACGATGCAGGTGTCTTGCATGTGCCCTTGTTTCGGGTCGCAGACGGGCCGCTTGCCGACACCATTGCGCACCAGCTGGTATTCACGCTTCGGATGGAGGCTCTGAAGCGTGGGGATTCTCTGATCCGACTCGTGGACCCTTTCATGTCGCGTGCCACGCTTGCGGCCGCAGCAGACGACGGCTTCCTGACCCACGGCGACGCGCACTACGCGTTCGTCATCGACGTGTGCGGATCTGCACGTGATGTGGAGCATGCCGCAGTGGCTGCGGCTCGAGCCGCCTCGCTGCCATCACCGGCCGCCATCCGCCACCGTCTGTCAGGCATCGGGGCGGGCCAGGTCGAACGTGTGTGGTGGCCCGCCAAAGTAGTGGACAGTGAGCTCACGAGCTACCTCATGCCGATTCGTCAATCGTTCTCGAACGAGCTGTTGGGGCAGCCGCGG
>JACCXG010000434.1 GCA_013697225.1 Acidobacteriota bacterium | reverse complement strand
ACGGTGTGGCTCTCCTCAACTATTCGTTGGCAAGTCCTCTGGCCTCAACACTTGTACTGATGGGTGAGGCCTTCGTGCGTGGTCTTCCCCTTGCACTTTGTTTCCTCGAGACCGAGTGAACACAGACCGAGTGCATCAAGGAGGACCGATGAAGAATCGTTCATTAGGGGGACTGTTCACCGCGACTGCCGTGGCGGCCGCATTGAGCCTGACCGGGTACGCCCAGGGCACAACCGGAACGGGTCAGACGACCGGCGGCGGTCAGGATCAGGACCGGGTCGCCACCGTCACCGGCTGCGTAATGGCCGAGCGCGACGTCCCCGGCCGCGACGAGAACCTCTTCCAGCGCTGGGGCCTGATGGGGCAGGACTACGTGCTGACCAACGCCCGCCCGCAGACGAGTGCGCCGAGCGGGCAGGTGGACCAGAGCGGCCAGGCGGGACAAGCTGGGACAGCAGCGACAGGCGCCGGGACGCAGGCGCGGCTGAGCACCCACACGATGCTCAAACTCGACGGCAAGGACGCCGACAAACTGCGGCAGTATGTGAACCAGCGCGTCGAGATCCGCGGGAAGATCGATGACCGCGGCTGGTTCCAGCGCGCGAGCGCCGGCGGCACCGGGGATCGCACTGACCGCACGGACACGACGGTTGGCACGAGCGGCACCGGCACGACGGGCACCGGGACGGGCACAGGCGCGACTGGCACCACAACCGGCGGAACTGGCACGACCGGAACCGGCACCGGTGGCGGCACGACCGGCGCGGGCACGGGGGCTGACGATCGCCTGGCGTCCATCGACATCGAGTCGATTCGCGCGATGGGGCCCTGCCAGAATCAGTAGGTGAAGGGCTCGAGAAGACGCCGGGGCACGCCCGGCTGAGGAAAAAGGCGGCGGAGGGGGTGGCCAGCTTCACGGTCACCCCTTCCGCCGCGCCTTATGTACACCCCCGTCTCTGCACGTGAGCGGCGGTATGCTTGACCCATGTCGCCAGCCTGCGACCTCCTCCTGACCAACGCGACGGTACTCACGATGGACGACGCGTTCTCGATCCATCCGTCCGGAGGTGTGGCCGTCACGGGTGACTCCGTCGTAGCCACAGGACCGGACGCGCTGGGATACACCGCCAGCGAGACGCTCGACTGCGGCGGGCGCGTCGTCATGCCGGGCCTGGTGAACGCGCACACGCATGTGCCCATGTCGCTGCTTCGCGGCCTGGCAGACGACCTTCGGCTCGACGTCTGGCTCATGGGCTACATGATGCCGGTGGAGCGGGAGTTCGTGAGCCCCGAGTTCGTGCGGCTCGGGACGCACCTCGGATGCGCGGAGATGATTCGCTCCGGCATCACCTGCTTCGCTGACATGTACTACTTCGAGGAGGCCGTCGCCGAGGCCACCGCCGCCGCCGGCATGCGCGCCTTCTGCGGTCAGACGGTGCTGCGGTTCCCGTCGCCGGACGCCCGGAGCTTCGAGGAGGGGCTCGCCCGCGCGCGCGCCTTCATCGAGGAGTGGAAGGGGCATCCGCTGATCGTTCCGGGGCCGGCCCCGCACGCGCCCTACACATGCACCCCGGAAATCCTGCGATCCTGCGCGGAGCTTGCCGCGGAGTTCGATGTGCCGCTGCACATCCACCTCTCGGAGACGCTGCTCGAGGTCGAAGGGCTGCGCCAGGCGCACGGCATGCCGGGGGTGCCCTGGGTCAGGAAGCAGGGGCTGTTCGACGCCAAGGTGCTCGCGGCGCACTGTGTCCACGTGGACGAGGGGGAGATCCGCACGCTGAAGAATTACCGCGCAGGCGTGTCACACAACCCGTCCAGCAACCTGAAGCTGGGTGCGGGTATCGCCCCTGTCGCGGCCATGCTGAAGCTCGGATTGAACGTCGGGATCGGGACGGACGGAGCGGCCTCCAACAATGACCTCGACATGTTCGAGGAAACACGCCTCGCAGCGCTCCTCGCGAAGGGAGGCAGCGGGGATCCCACCGCCGTGCCCGCGCGCGACGCGCTTGCAATGGCCACCCGCCTCGGCGCGGCAGCGCTGCATCTGGATTCCGTGACCGGGTCGCTCGAGCCCGGGAAGCGGGCGGACCTCATCGTGATCGACCTCCACCAGCTCCACAACCTCCCGGCATTCGCCCGCGACCCTGGCGGCGTGTACGCGCGGATCGTCTACGCGTCGAAGTCCACCGATGTCGTGCACGTGATGTGCAACGGCCAGTGGCTCATGCGGGACCGCGTCCTGCTCACGCTCGACGAAGAGAACCTCACACGTGAGGCCCGCGGCTGGGCCACCCGTATTGACGCATTCCTCGGCAGCCGTGAGGTCAGCGTGCTCCAGAAGCTCGTGGCCGTTGGCGGCGCCATCGAGCAGGAGAGCTTCGAGGTGCAGGTCAAGGCCCGACTCGACTCAGCGGACCGGGTGCTTGCCGCCCTGAACGGAGATCTTTTCACGGTGATCCGCTCGAGCCGCTATCGCCAGCACGACATCTACTGGTCCTTCGACGACCCCGAGCAGGGGCGCCTGCGGTTCCGCGAAGACGAAATCCTCGACGACACCGGAGCGGTTACCGGGGAACGCTCCCGCCTGACGCTCACCGGCAACACGCGGGAGGCCCGGTTCGGCGCCGTGATGCTCTTCCGATCTCGTTATCTCGCACCCGCGGCCCACTCGGCGCGTTTCTATCGTGAGTATTTCCGTCCCTCCGCCGAGCACCTGGTTGAAAAGGAGCGGCGGCGCTGGCTGGTGGCCTACCGCGGCGTGGAGTTCTACGTCCACCTCGACCGGCTGCTGAATCCCGCTGCGGAGGGGTATTTTCTGGAGCTGAAGTCGCGCACGTGGTCGCAGCGCGACGCCCGTGACAAAGCCGCCGTCATCTCGGAGCTCCTCACGGCATTCGGCGCCACAGCCGACGAGACCATCGGGCCGGGGTACATCGAGCTGGCGCGACGCGGCGCCAGTTCCCCCGAAGCGTGACGAGGTTGCACCAATGAGTCTGCCGCGGACTAGGACCGCGGCGTGAGCCTCACCCCCTGGGCCACGGCTTCGCTCGGGTAGACCACGATCTGGTCGCCCGCGACGAGCCCCCGGAGCACTTCCGCTTCCAGCCCGTTCCTCTGCCCGACATCGATACTCTGGCGGACGGCAGTGGCGTTCTCCACCTTGTAGACGGCCCATCCTCCCTCGTGGCGAAAGAGGCTGCTCGTCGGCACCTTCACCACATCCTCGGCGCTCCACACGACAATCCGGACCTCCACCCGGTACCCGTCCCCAAGCGACCTCCAGGCCTCCCGACCCTCGACGAGATCGACGACGACGTTCACGCGCTGCTCCTCCACGCCGAGAGCCGAGATCTTCGTGAACCCCGAGGGCTCGATACGGCGGACGCGCCCGCGGAGGGTGCGCTCGCCTCCCCACTGCTCGATGTGCACGTCCTGCCCTTCGGCCACCGCCACGGCGGCGCTGGAGAGCAGATCGGCAACGATTTCGAGGTCGTCCAGGTTTCCGATCTCGAGCAGCGGATGGCCCGTCGGCACGACCGATTCGCTTTCCTGCAGCCGGCGGAGGATGACGCCGTCCACGGGTGAGTAGAGGGGAATCGCGTCACCCGCGCGGCCGCCGCGCGTCTGCAGGAGGCTGGACTTCGCCAGTTCGAGCTGATGCTCGGCGGTACGGACGGCGAAGTCGGCTGACTGGAGCGCCCGCTCCAGGGTCTGCGCCTGGCGCTCGGCCCCCTCGAGCTCCCGTGGGGCAATCACCCGCTCTTCCACGAGGCGCCTGGCCCGCTCGAGCTCCGTCCGAGCGAACGTCAGCTCGGTGCGCACGCGCTCACGTTCGGCACGGGCGCCGCCGAGCGCCGACTCCGCGGCACGCACGCGCGCTTCGAGCTCGGCGCGGGTGCGAACATCGAGAAGGGCCGGATCGGCCGGCAGGAACCGGGCCACGACGGTCTTTGCCGCAACCACAGCGTCCCCTGGCTGCAGTTCGATGCGCTGCATCCGCCCCGGAAGCGGAGCCGACACGACGTAGCGGTCGCGCACGCGGGTGCGTCCTTCATCGGCGACAGTGACCTCGAGCGGGCCGCGTGCCACGGTCGCGAAATCAGCGGGAACGGGCCGGGGCCGGAACGCCCACACGCCGAGCGCCACGAGGGGCAGCAATACGAGCACGATGCGGAGGACGCGACTCTTCATGTGCAACCGACAGTCATTCGCGGGTCTTCAGAACCGCCACAAGATCCAGCCGATCCAGACGGCGGCGCACGGCCAGCCCCGACAGGCTCGCCGCGATCAGGACGACGGTTGCCGCATAGGCGTACGTCCGTGGGGTGACGACCAGCGGGAAGCGATACAGCTCCGTGTTGAATGCAGCGACGAGTGCCCCGGCAAAGATATACCCGAGCAGCAGCCCGATCGGAATGGCCAACACCACGACAACGGCCAGTTCCCCCAGCAGAATCAGGGAGATCTCCCCCCGGGTGAAGCCAAGCACCCGGAGACTGGCCAGTTCCCGGCTGCGCTCCGACAACGAGATGCGCGCCGCGTTGTAGACCACGCCGAAGGAGATGACGCTCGAAAACAGCAGGTTGAAGAAGATCATCACATAGAACGTCTCGGCGATGGTCCGCTGGAAGCTCTCGACCGCGCTCCGCTTCAGGCTCACACCTGCCACGAACGGAATCCCCTTGAGCCTCTGGTACAGCACGTCCGCCTCCGCCGGATCCACTCTCAGGAATGCGCCCGACAATGAATCTCCCTCCCCCAGGAGACGACGGAGGGCGCCGATCTCCATGTAGGCTGACGTGCCCATGTACTCCTCGACGATCCCCGCGACGGGCACCTCCCGAACCGGGCGCCGGCCATCGAGCACCTCCATGGTGACGACCTCCCCCACGCCCACAGCCAGCACCTCCGCCAGCTTCAGTGAGAGCACGAGCCCCCCGGGAGGCAGCCTGACCGCCCCACCCGTGACATCCACCACACGATTGAGCTCCGGCTCCGCCACGAGCCCCTGAACGGAGACGATGCGCGAACGCTGCGCGGAACGGAGCCTGGCGGGTACCGCGCGCAGCGGCTCGGCGCCGATGACGCCGGGAAGGCGCCGCACCTCGTGCAGCGAACGGGCGGACGCCGGCAGCACGAAGTTCACCGTGACGTCCTGACGCTGAATGACGAAGAACTGCTGGTCGAGCAGCACGCCGATGGAGTCGAGGAAGAAGGTTCCGAGGATCAGCATCGAGATCGAGGCCGCGACTCCGGCAACTGCGGTGGCGGCACGTGCCGGCTGGCGCCCGACGTTGCGAAGGATCATCCGTACCGGTGGCGAGAGGTAGTGCGCCAGGCCGGCCCGCTCGAGCAGGCTGTGCCTGTAGCGCGCGGGGGGCTCCGGGCGCATGGCTTCGGCCGGAGGCAGCGCCGCCGCCCTCCGCACCGCGTTGAGCGCGCCGAGGGTGGCCGCGGCAAAGCTGACCGCCACCCCGCCGAACACCACGTTGGCCGGCAGGTTGTAGGTGAGGATCGGGAAACGGAAGAAATCGTTGTAGATGGCCGTCATCCCGGAACCCATCCAGGCGCCGAAGACCGTCCCCAGCACTCCTCCCGCCGCACCGATGAGCAGACTGAGCTTCGTGTAATGCCACGCGAGCTCCCGGTTGGTATAGCCGAGTGCCTTCAGCGCGGCGATCTGCTCACGCTGCACCGACACGATGCGCGTGAGCACGACGTTCAGGAGGAACGCCGCCACCAGCAGGAAGACGATCGGCAGCACCAGGCCCACGCTCTGGAGCTGCGCGAGCTCGTTGTCCAGGTACCAGTGCGAGGTCTGCAGCGACCGCGGCAGGGCCCCGAGCCCCCCGGAGGGGGCCAGCAGCCGGTCGAGCCTGGCAATCACGTCCGGCTCGGAGGCGCCGGGCAGGAGCGTGAGCGAGAGGTGGTTGAAGCCCCCCTCCATGTTGAACGCGGCGGCAAGGCCGCGCCCGTGCATCCAGAAGATGCCGAAACGCGAGTCGTCGGGAATGAGCTCGCCCGGACGGATGCTGTAGATGTACTCAGGCGACAGCGCGATGCCCACGATGGACAGCTCGCGCCGGCGACCGTTGATCATCGCGCCGATCGAGTCGCCGGGATGGAGATCGCGCGCCAGGGCGAAGCCCTCGCTCACGAGCACTTCGTCCGGATGCCCGAGCGCCGGGAACCGCCCGCGCCGTATGAACACGTCGTTCAGCATCGGGCGCGCCGGCACGTCTATGCCGATCAGCCGTCCGCTCGCCGGCTCGGTCAGGTCGGGCACGTCGAGCGTGACGTCCACCACCACGCGCGCTTCGACACGCGCAACCCCCGGAAGATCGGCCGCACGCTCCAGCACGTTCATGGGGGCCCGCGTCAGCGCGGCGAAGACGTGGCCGAAGCGGTAGCGCTCGTAGTACGTCTCCTGCGTCAGCCGCAGCGAGTGGAACGTGCTCAGGTACATGATGAACATCGCCACCCCGGCACTGATGACCAGGCTGATGGCGAAAGCCTGCCCCTTCAGGGTCCAGAGGTCGCGAAGGAGCTTGCGATCGAGCGGGCGGATCACCACTGCAATTCCGCCGGACTGAGCTTTACGCTGTTCCGCCGATCGCTGGCGATGCGGCCGTCGGAAAGCGTCACCACCCGGTCCGCCATTCCTGACACCGCCGCGTTGTGCGTGATCACGGCCGTGGTCGTACCGAGCTCGCGGTTGACCTGGTCGATGGCCTGCAGGACCAGCACGCCTGTCGCAATGTCGAGAGCCCCGGTCGGCTCGTCGCAGAGCAACACGTCGGGCCGCTTGGCGACAGCGCGGGCGATCGCCACGCGCTGCTGCTCGCCGCCGGAGAGCTGCGAGGGGAAGTGATCCAGCCGGTGGGCGAGGTTCACGAGCTCCAGCGCTTCTTCCGGACGCATCGGGCGTTCGACGATGTCGGTGACCAGTGCGACGTTCTCGCGTGCCGTCAGGCTGGGAATGAGGTTGTAGAACTGGAACACGAACCCCACATGCCGCCGGCGGTACATCGTCAGGGCGCGCTCGTCGGCTGACGTGAGATTCTGGCCGCGGTAGGTCACCGTGCCGGCCGTGGGCACGTCAAGGCCGCCAAGGATGTTCAGCAGCGTCGACTTGCCGCTGCCCGACGGCCCGAGCAGGACGAGGAACTCCGACTCGTGCAGGTCGAGGCTGACGCCGCGCAGCGCCTGCACCTCGACTTCTCCCATGCGATAGACCTTGGTGAGGTCACGGGCGGCAAAGACGGACGGCTTGGGGGCGGACGGTGCGGACGGCGGGCTGCTCACAGGTTCGGTGGAGGCTGTCGCAGGCAGGACGCGCCCGATGAGCGGACCGTCCGCGGACAAATCAGGCCGGTTTGATCTTCAGAACGCCGGCGCTGACGAGCACTGCCGAAAAGTCGAAGATGTGGCGTACGGAGAGGATCCCTTCGTCGCCGAACGTGTACTCGGCTGCGCCCGACATCC
Organism: Acidobacteriota bacterium; assembly: GCA_013697225.1. Classification (GTDB taxonomy): domain Bacteria; phylum Acidobacteriota; class Vicinamibacteria; order Vicinamibacterales; family 2-12-FULL-66-21; genus JACCXG01. The sequence continues at coordinate 2,321 of JACCXG010000434.1, read as the reverse complement.
GGATTGGCGTGCCGGGACGCACCTCTCCAAAGAACGGGCCGGTGGTTGTCCCCTCGAATTTCCAGAACACCGCCGCCCGCGGGGCCTCAATTACGGCGGAACCCCAGTGCAGGCTGAAATCGGGGAAGGCTTTGTACCAGTATTGGTAGACCTCGAGAATCGCGGGGCGCCCGGTGACCAGCCCGTGAGCGGGGCTCTCGAAGGTGCCGTTCGGAGCGTGCGTGGCCGTGAGCGCCTCCGGGCTTCTCGCCAGGAAACCTGCCTGGTGCTCGGCCAGCCCCTGGATGATGAGCTCGCGAGTCATCGGAAAACCTCGCCTCTCTGAGTCGGACGAAAGGATGGGCCCCGCGCCGAGTATACCGCCGTTCCTGGCGCGCACACCGGCGGCCTCCGGCTCCTTTCCATGTCGTCGAACCATCAACCCGGCTTCACGGCATCCCGGCGTTGGCGACGACGATCGCGAGTGCGACCTCCACAGACTGGGCGACACCCTTTGGATCGACATCCGTCCACTCGTCGGGTGAGTGACTGCGGTCCCCCGGTCCGCCGCGGCCGATCGTCACCGCGGGAATTCCCATGCTCATCGGGATGTTGGCGTCCGTGCTGCTCGTGCCGAAGGAAGGCGTCAGGCCGAACGCCCGCACGACGGCGGCGGTCGTCCGGACGATTGGCGACTGCATGGGCGTTTCACCACACGGCCGCTCCCCGATGACCTCGGGGTCTGCCGTAATGCGCCCCTCCCGGGTTGAGCGCGCGCGGTTCTCGTCCTCCACAGCCCCCTTGACGATGGCCAGGAAGGCGTCGTCCACCCCCTTCAGCTCGGCGCACGACTCCGAGCGGATGTCGACGTCCATGCTGACGCTGGAGGGAATGGAGTTGACGGAGGTGCCGCCCCGCACCGCCCCGATGTTGTACGTCGTCTTCGGGGTGGCGGGCACCTGAATGTCGGAGAACCGTGCTATCGCCGCGGCCATGGCATACGCGGGGTTCACGAGGCCGAAGGCGCCGTAACTGTGTCCGCCCGGCCCCTTGAAGGCGACTCGGTAGCGCTTGCTGCCGACCGCCGCCCGCGTGATGTGCCCCTGGGCCCCGCCGTCGATCGCAAGAAACGCCGTGATCCGATCCTTGTACTGTCCGTGGCGCAGGAGATACTTCACGCCACGCAGATCCCCTTCCCCTTCTTCTCCGACATTCCCGACGAACAGGATGTCGGCCGACGTCTGGAACTTCCCGGCGTCCAGGGCGCGGACGAGGGCGAGCACGAGCGCCAGTCCGCGGGTGTTGTCACCGATGCCCGGCGCCGCCAGGCGGGTCCCCGCGCGCTTCACCGTCACGTCCGTGCCCTCCGGGAACACCGTGTCGAGATGAGCGACGAGGGCGAGCATGGCGGGGTGGCCCGCCCCCTTGCGCACGCCCATCACGTTCCCCTCGGCGTCCATTTCCACGCTGCTGAGACCCGCATCGCGAAGCGCCTGAAGGAACGCGTCCGCCCGACGCTGCTCCTTGAAGGGTGGGGCCGGGATCTCGGTGAGCGCAATCAGCTCGCGCACGAAACGGTCGTGGTCCGTGCGGATGAACGCCCGGGCGTTCTTGAACTGCGCGCTCCCGAGAATGCGCGTGACGAGCGGGTCCGTACTCTGGGCGGCTGGCCCGGCGAGCGCAAGCACCACGCAGACCAGGACGCCTCCCGCCCGCCCTGCCCCGTGCCGACTGATCATCCCCGCAGCTTACACCGTCCGCGTGCCGGCCAAACAGGCGACAATTGACCTGTTCATGCCGCACATCCTCGTCGGGACCGCAGGCCACATCGACCATGGCAAGACCGCTCTCGTCAAAGCCCTCACCGGCATCGACGCGGACAGGCTGAAGGAAGAGAAAGCACGCGGCATCACCATCGACATCGGCTTCGCGAACCTCCAGCTCGACGGGGACACCACCATCGGTTTCGTGGACGTGCCCGGCCACGAACGCTTCATCAAGAACATGCTCGCGGGGGTCGGCGGCATCGATGCGGTGATGCTCGTCGTCGCGGCCGACGAGTCCATCATGCCGCAGACGCGGGAGCACCTCGACATCTGTTCGCTGCTGCGGATCGAGCGCGGCCTGACGGTGCTCACGAAAGTGGACGCGACCGATGGAGATATCGCGGATCTGGCGGAGATCGAAGTCCGTGAGTTCCTGCGGGGATCGTTCCTCGAGAGTGCTCCGGTGCTGCGCGTCAGCTCACACACAGCGGAGGGGATCCCGCTCCTGATCGACACGCTCCGCGGGCTGGCGGCAGCGTCCAGCGCAAGGGATGCCTCGCGGGTGTTCCGCCTGCC
>JACCXG010000430.1 GCA_013697225.1 Acidobacteriota bacterium | reverse complement strand
GGACGGTTGCTGATCCCCGGCATCGCCGGTCTCTGGTCGTTACCCTCGTCTGGCGGCGACGCGACGCTGCTCCTCGCCTCGGACCCGGGGAAACGTGAACGGTTCGTGGGTGTCAGGGCGCTGCCGGCTGCGCACCCGGGCACGCACGCCGCTCGACGGCTTCAGCGAACCGGTGTGGACCGCCGACGGCGACGGCGTCATCACGTCGGCGCAAGTCCCGCCACAGGCCGGACTTGGCGAACAAGTGGCGGACGGGAGTCGCAAGCTGGAAAGGCTGTTCACCCTGGAACACGGCGACGACGCGTGGCCGACGTCAGTCAGCCGCGACGGCACCCTGGTGGTGTACTACGGCGCGTCACGTCAAGGGACCTCCGGAGCGTTGGATTTGGGCGATATCTTCGTGCTCGACAGACGCACCCAGGAACGCAGACAGCTGCAGCTTCCGGGATATCAGCGAGGCGGCCGGCTGTCACCCGATGGGCGTTGGTTGGCATTCGAGTCACTCGCGCACAATCGAACCGAAATCCACGTTCGCTCCTTCCCCGATCTCGACGCCAACTACATGGTTTCGCCCGACGGTGGGGACGAGCCGTCGTGGTCTCCCGACAGCAAGGAGCTGTACTTCCGGCAGGGGCCCAACTTGATGGTCGTCAAGGTCCCGGCGACGAGCAAGGCTGGCGGCTGGCTGGCTCCGGACGTGATGTTCACGGGGAACTTCGCGCGCGACAGCTCTGGCGACCAGAGCTACGATGTGGCGCCCGACGGCCGCTTCCTCATGATGCGGCCAGCTGCCAACACACCAATCCACGTGCGAGTCGTCCTCGACTGGCTCGCCGAAGTGCGCGCCAGGCTCGCGACCGCGAAGTAAAAGGCGGCTGCTAATCGGCGCGGCGGCGTGTCACAGCCGCATGAACGACCGGGGGCTCTCATCACATGTCGGCCTCCTGAATCTGGTCGCGCTCGTTGTCACCGAGAAGCGTTCCGAGCAGAGCGTACGGCGTGGCAAACGGATCGGTCACGGTGACCCAGCCCCCGGGTCTGACACCAACGTGAGACTCACCTGACTCCCGCCGGAACCAGGCGGCGCTAAGATACGCCTCTCGTGCCTCGTCGTCCTTTGCCGCTCCTCGGTGCGCTCGTCACCACGACGATTATCGTCAGCGGAGTGTTGTGCGCGCTGGCGTGGCGGCTGATCGATCAGCAGCAGGCGCTTGACGAGCAGCGCGCCCGCGACCAGCTCGAACGCAGCGCTGAAACCATCAGCGCACGGGTCGCCGAGCGGCTCGCCGCGGCCGGCGAGCGGCTCACGACATGGGCCGCCGAGCCATCGGCACCAGCGGGGTCCGACAACGCGGTGGTCGTGAGCGTGACCGCCGACGCAATCACGGTCGTGCCGAGCGGCGGCTTGCCATTTCTTCCACACGTTCGCAGGGTTCCTCCGGCCCGCCCAGGGGCCCTTGCAGAGGCGGAAGCCGCGGAGCTTCGCGATGGCGACCAAGCGAGGGCCCTCGGGATGTACCGCGGGGCTCAGCCGCACCGGTGAGCCGCCCGTCAGGGCCGTAGCCCTGATGCGCCTCGCGGCGCTCCTGCGCAGAACCGGAGACCTCCGTGGTGCGTCGAGCCGCTCGCGTCGGCCTCGCGGAGGTGTTGCGATCCGACTAGGTTGCGGCTCGATATCAGTTCCCCGGTGGTCGGCTCCTGCCCGCTTGCCGGATGTTCGTCAGCAGGGCCTCCATCTCCGCCACCTTCTCCGGATACTTGCCCGCCAGATTCGTGCGCTCACCAGGGTCGGCGGCGAGATCGTAGAGCTGCGGCACCGTATCGTTCCCGAGCTCGATGTTCACTTGCGTGTTCATCTTCGGCCGCTTGCTCGCCGGCATGTACTTCCACTTCTCGACCCGCAGCGCCTCACCGCCGGCCTGTTCTACGAGCTCGCGCCGGCCCGTCTTCGACGCTCCGAGAAAGGCGGCGCTCGTATCGAGGCTGTCGGGCCCGTCGTTCTCCGTCAGTGTCTGTCCGGCCAGCGCCGCAAACGACGCGAGGAAGTCCACGTGGCAGACCAGCGCGTCGGACACGCCCGGCTTCACGCGTGCCGGCCATCGCACGATGAAGGGCACGCGCGTGCCCCCTTCGAAATGGCTGTACTTGCCGCCGCGAAAGGGCCCTGACGGCTTGTGGCGGCCAATCTTCGACACCGCGTCGTCCTGGTAGCCATCGTCCACAACCGGCCCGTTGTCGCTGGTGAAGATGACGAGGGTGTCATCGGCAAGCTTCAGTCGATCGAGTGCGCGGAGAATCTCGCCGACCGACCAGTCTGCCTGAAGAATGGCGTCGCCGCGCGGACCCATTCCCGACTTGCCGGCAAAGCGCGGATGCGGTAGGCGCGGCACGTGCGGATCGTGGGTCGCGAACAGCAGGAAGAAGGGGCTGTCGCGCTGCTTTTCCAGAAACGCGACGGCCTTCGCGACGAACACGTCGGCCATGTCCTCGTCTTTCCACAGCGCCGCCTTACCGCCCGTCATGTAGCCGATGCGGCTGATCCCGTTGACGATGGTCATGTCGTGCCCGTGGCTCGGCGCCATCTTCAGCAGCTCTGGATTCGCTTTACCGGTAGGCCAGTTGCCGATCGGTTCGCCGTAGCTCACCGTAATCGGGTCCGACGGATCGAGTCCCGCGACGTGCCGGTCCTCTATGTAAATCGTCGGCACGCGATCGGCCGTCGCGGCCATGATGAACGAATAATCGAACCCGATATCGTTCGGGCTGGGCCGGATCTCGCCGTTCCAATCGGGCCCTCCCTTGGGTCCGAGGCCGAGGTGCCATTTCCCCACGACCGCAGTCGCGTAGCCCGCCTTTTGCAACATCGACGGAACCGTCGTGCGGCCCGGCTCGATGACGAGGGCGGCATTGCCGGGCAGGATGCCGGTTCCTGGCCTGCGGAACGCGTACTCGCCCGTCAGCAGCGCATAGCGGGATGGCGTGCAGGTCGCGGCGGGCGAGTGTCCGTCCGTGAAGCGCAACCCCTCCTTCGCCAGGCGGTCGACGTTTGGCGTCTTCAGGGCCGTGGCGCCGTACGAGGAGACATCTCCGTAGCCCAGATCGTCCGTGTAGATCACCACGATGTTGCGCGGCCGCTGAGCGTAAGCGGGGGCGGTCGCGAGCAAGAGGAGCGCCGCCGCCAGAATCCCGAATCTCTCATTCCTCATCCCAATTCCCTCGTCGAACGCCTCACGGTGGAGTCCTCGTCGCAAGGCTGATTGAAGCGACGCGAAGCGCGGTCATTATAGTAGACGGCCTCATGCTTCTGCATCTGGCACAACCGTTCGATTCGGAGTGCTCTGCTTCGTTCGCAAGGTCGCGAGCAGGCTGGTCGTCAAAGGCAAACCGATCGGCAACTTCGACGCATTGATTGCGGCGCACGCACTGGCCTGCGGATTGACGCTGGTGACCAGCAACGAGAAGCACTGTCGACAGGTGGAGGGTCTGAAGATCGAGAACTGGACGACGTGAGCGAGTGTCGATCTCACTGACCCGTCGGCGTCGGTCGAACGCCTGGAAGCGGCTCGAACCTGCCGCTCGGCCCCGTGCCGTCTGAAGGATCTCGGCGATCTCCTGGTGCTGACGACGTTCGGCCCACTGGAGCGGTGTGGCCCAGAGTTCGTCGTCCGGAAGGTTCGTCGGGGCACCGCGGGAGAGGAGAAACTTCACCATATCGATGGCATTCGTGCGCGCTGCCCAGCCGAGCGGTGTTGAGCGGTATTCCTCGTCCCGCGCAGAGACATTCGCGCCGGCATCGATAAGGATGGCTGCCTCGTCGATCGCCGCTGCAGTCGGATCCTGTTGGCCACAGACGTGGTGGAGCAGTGTCTGGCGTTGCCAGTTCATGACGTCCGGGCTCCTGCCGCGCGACAGCAACGTCCGGAGCATGTCGGCGTGCTCCAGCAGATAGCCCTGACAGCCCGTAACGACTTGCGGCACGCGAAGCCCCGCGTCCAGGAGTGCCCACACTCGAATTCACCGCCCCGAGGCATCGTCAATTCCGCGGCGAAAGCGGGCGGATCCGAATATTGCGCCACCTGCTGACCAGGGGTTGGCTCGGCGTCAACTTGGTGTCCATGTTGATCGGCTGGGCAAGCTCACGTTCGCCAAGGCCATGGATCTGTAGGCCGATGAACCCGCGGGGGTGGGTTCGGTAGACCTCCTCGTTCACGTGATCTTCCACTGGGTATCCGTTCACCCACGTTTGAATCCTGGGGCCCTGCGCGACGATCCGGAGCGTGTTCCAGCCCTCGTCCACGAAGTGCCGATGCCCCGCCTCGATCTTCTGCTGGGACGACAGCCAGTTCGTGCCGAGCGCCTCGCCGTAGAGCAGGCCCGTCGTCGGCAGGCCCGGGTAGTACCTCCGCACCTCGACCTGAGGCCCGTTGACCCGTCCGGCAAACGACTCGTTCGGGCGGCCGGCGCCCTGCACGGGACGGACCTTCGTGCGTATCTGGATGCCCTGATTGGTGATGCGGTCGACGGTGGTCTCGAGCTCCAGCTCGAAGTCGTCGAATTCCTGCAACGAGCACAGGAAGGAATTGATGTGGGCGCTGCTCTCCACGGTTCGGCCGACGATCGCCCCGTCCTCCACGGTGTAGGTGTGCGCGCCGTTCATGTGCACCCAGCCGTTCAGGGTCGAACCGTCGAAGAGCTCGATCCAGTCCCGCCCGGTCGTGCCGGCTTGCGCCTGCCGGCGTGCATCCGGCGGGTCTTCGGGGGGCAGGGCAAACGCGATGATGGAATCGCCTGATTTCGTCGCGTTCTTGCCGCTTCCGCCCGCCGCAATGACCACGTATTGCCTGCCGTCCACCATGTAGACGCTCGGCGTCGCATAGCCACCAGCCGGCAGCTGGTACTCCCAGAGCACCCGTCCGGAGTGTTTCTCGAACGCGCGGAACTTCTCGTCGGCGGTCGCGGCGATGAAGAGGAGGCCCCCCGCCGTCGCCACCGCCCCGCCGTAGTTCATCGAGCCGGTATTGCGAATGCCTTGCGACACCAGGTGTGGGTACTCACCGAGGGGCACCTTCCAGAGAAGCTCCCCCTTCACCAGATCGATGGCATTGAGCGTGCCCCATGGTGGAGCCACTCTGGGTACGCCTTGCGCGTCGGCAAACACGACGTACGCGTCGATCGTGTAGCGGTCGGCGGAGGCCGCGGGGGTGGGGCTCTCGAGAACCCCCGGCGGGCTCTCGAGGTAGGCAACCAGCGCCGCGATTTCACGCGGGCGGAACTGCCGGAACGCAGGCATGCTGTTGCGTCCCTGAAGAATCACCGCCTCGATCTCCTGACGCGTCTTCTTCAGGCCGATGAGCGCGGGCGTATGAGGCGCCACGCCGCGCCGCTCCGCCCCGTGGCACGCGACGCACGTCCGCTCCTAAATGTGCCGACCCAGCTGCGTAGGGGACTGCTCCGCTCCTCCCGGCAGGTCGTGTACCGGCCGGAGCCTGTTGATGGTCGGTGCATCGTTCACGTTCGTATACAGCACGTTCAGCGCCGGGTCGAACGCTCCGCCGTGCCACTCGCTTCCTCCGAGGTGTCCCGGCATCGTCAAAGTCCCCTGCAGGGTCGGTGGCGTGTAGAGGGGCCCCGACACGTACTTCCTGAACTCCTTCAACGCGAGCTCACGCGCCTCGGGCGTGATGTTCGTCAGGTCTGCCTCCGTGATTGCCTGGCGCACGAGCGGCGCCGGCTTGACCGGGACCGGCTGCGTCGGCCATGTCTCCTCGCCGGGCACAGTGGAGCGGGGGACCGGCAGCTCGTGAACCGGGAACAGCGGCTCTCCTGTGTCGCGATCCAGAACGAAGGTGAAGCCCATCTTCGTGAGCTGCACGACCGCATCTCTCGGCTTGCCGCCGGTCGTCAGCGTCACCAGGATGGGCGCGGGCGGGTTATCGTAGTCCCAGATGTCGTGGCGGACGGTCTGATAATGCCACTTCCGTTCCCCGGTCGTGGCGTCCAGCGCCAGGACGCTGTTGGCGAACAGGTTGCGCCCCTTCCGGAAGCCTCCGTAGAAATCCTCGGTTGCCGAGCCGGTCGCGCAGAACACCCAGCCTCTGCCCTCGTCCACGGTCAGGCCGCCCCACGCGTTCGCTCCACCGTAGGCTTCCCCCTGCACCCACTGCCACGTATCGTGCCCGACCTCTCCAGGCTGGGGAATGGTGTGGAAGATCCACCTGAATGCGCCGGTGACGGTGTCGTACGCCCTGATGTGTCCCGGCGAGGCGTCGTAGCTCTCGTTGACGCGCGAGCCCACAATCAGGAAATTCTGGTACACCGCTCCAGGAGAGGTCATCTCGAGCCCCACGCGGGCCGGATCCACGCCCAGGTTCTCCCGCAGATCGATGTGGCCTCCGTTGCCGAACGAGGTGATGAGGCGGCCGGTGTCCGCCTCGAGTGCGTAGACGCGGTCCTTGACAAAATGGAAGATGCGGTCCCCTGCGGCGTTCTTCCAGTACACAACGCCTCGGTTGCGCAGCCTGATGACGGCGTTCCGCTCGTTGTAACGCGACGGATCAAACGCCCAGATCTCGCGTCCGGTGGCAGCATCGAGCGCCACCGCCTTCATGCTGGGCGTCGTGACGTACATCCGGCCGTTCACGACGACGGGGTTGACGTGCATCGTCGAGCGCTCTGTGGCATCGCCGGTGCGGTATTCCCAGACCGGCTGGAGCCTGTGGACGTTCGCCGCATGAATCTGGGCCAGCGGGGCATACTGGCTGCCCTTCTGGTCCCCCCGGTACACGCCCCAATCCAGGTTGCCGCCCTCACCGGCCGGAGTCTGGGACAGGACCGCCGCAGCGGCTGCACTCACGATCACGCCCGAGAGGGCGGCTCTGGACTTTGTCATCGCGGACGCCTCAAACACATGCCCCAATCACCTGGCTAGCGCATCGGCGCATGAGGGTCTCGGCCGCAGGCATTTCAGTTGCCGAGCACCTGAGATGGCAGCCACAGCGACAGCTGGGGGAAGAAGGTCAAAACCGCAATCATCCCAAACAGCGGGATGTAGAACACCGTCAGTTCTCGCAGCACGAGCTCCACCGGCGCCCTGCCGACTTCGCTGACAAGGAACAGGGACATGCCCATCGGCGGGGTCAGAAGCCCGACCATCAGGTTGAAGACTACGACGACTCCCAGGTGAACGGGATCCACCCCCGCGAGCACGAGGGAGGGAACGATGATGGGTGTCAGCAGGACGATGGCGCTGATCGACTCCAGGAACATGCCAGCGAGAAGCAGCACGACGTTGACGAGGAGCAGGAGGACAACCGGATCCCCGGACAGGGAGAGCAGCAGTCCGGCCGCCGCCTGAGGCACACGCTCGAGTGCGAGCGTTCGAGTGAAGAGCGAGGCCGCCGCAACCATGACCATCACCACACACGTCGTGCGGATCGTGTCCTTCGAGACCTCGACCAGGCCTTCCCACGTGAGCACCCGGTAGACGAACGCGCTGATCAGGAGGATGTAGACGACCGTCACGGCCGCCGCTTCGGTGGCGGTGAAGATACCCGACAGCATGCCGGCGATCAGGATCACGGGCGTCAAGAGCGCCGGGAGCGCAGACCTGACGCTCCCGAGGATCTCCGCCAGCGGGGCGCGCTGCTCGTCCACTGGAAACCCGCGCCGCCAGGCGAGCACCGCGACGGTCAGCATGAGCGCCGCCGCTGTCAGCAGCGCCGGAACGATGCCGGCGAGCAGCAGCCGCACTGCCGAGGCCTCGGCCACGGTGGCGAAGATCACGAGCGGGATGCTCGGCGGAAACATCGGGCCGACCGTCGCGGACGCAGCGGTCAGCGCGCAGGCGAACTCGGGCCGGTAGCCGGCCTTCTTCATCGCCCGGATCTCCATGTTCCCCAGACCCGCGACGTCGGCCAGGGCCGCTCCGGAGCTTCCGGAGAACACGAGGCTCGCGACAACGTTCACGTGGCACAGGCCGCCCTTCCAGTGTGAGACGAGCGCGTGCGCCACGCGGAAGAGGCGTGTCGTGATCCCCGACTGGTTCATCAGCGTGCCGACGAGGATGAACAGCGGCACCGCCAGCAGAGGAAACGAGTCGAGCGAATGGGTGATCGTATGTGCCGCCATAGTAAACGGCATCCCCGTAGCCGGCAGCACGGAATAGATGATGGCGGGCAGCGCGAGCGCGACGGCGATCGGCACGCCGAGAGCCAGGAGTAGCAGGAACCCGGCAACGAGCAGAATACCGATCATCGCGAATCACGGTTGGGTAAGCCCGCGTCGGCTGGTTCGCGCTCCCCAGCGTCCGGGGGCGCAAGAAATCTCCTGCCGCTGTCAAGGGCCATCAGCCCGAACCCCACGGCAGCGGGGAGGAAGAAGAGCGCCAGCGGCATGTTCATGGCAGGCGTCCGGAACGTCCCCAGCCTGCGGACGATCTCGATTGCGCCCGCCGCCAGAATCAGCGCGGCACCCGTCTCGATCAGCAGGGAGAGCCGGGTCAGCGCGCCGCTCGGCACCTTGCGCCGGAAGAAATCGATCCGGATGTGCTGCTGGCGGCGGGAAACGGCGCCCAGGGTCAGGAAGACCACGACGATGTGGAAGTAGCGCGCCAGTTCGTCCGGCCACGACAGCCCCGTCTGGAGCACGTAGCGAAAGAACACCTGGAAGAAGATCAGCACTACGATGCCCCAGAGCGCGAGCGTAGCGACGATCTCCCCGGCCGCCTCAGTCTTCCGTATCACCCGCCAGAATCCGCCCCGCACGTCGTCACTGGCGTGGAGTGGGAGCAATGGCCCTGATTCGATCAATGTACGGCTCCCAGTCTGGAAATGTCTGCCTGACGTGCGACGTCACGGCGGTGCGAAACGCGGCGACGTCGAGGCCGTTCTCTGGCGAGATCACCTGCATGCCGAGTTCACCCAGCTTCCGGACGAGCGAGTCCTGCAGCTCTTCCGAGATCCTGCGGACCTCCGCCGCCGCCTGACGGTGCGCGTCGAGCAGCGCGCGGCGGTGCGCCGGCGGGAGCGCTTCAAGCGTCTCGTGGTTCATGTAGACGAGATTGATGTCGATCATGTGGTCCGTCAGCATCAGGTATTCCTGCGTCTCGTGAATGCGGGCGGCGTAGATCGTGTTCACCGGGTTCTCCTGCCCATGGACCATCCCGGTCGCCAGGGCCGTGGGCAGCTCGGAGAAGTCCACCGGCGTCGGTATCGCGCCCATGCCCTGGACCATTGCGATCCAGAGCGGAATGGGGATGGCCCGAATCTTCCTGCCGCGGAGGTCGGCCGGGGTGAAGACGGGAAAGCCCGATGTCGTGAGCCTCCGGACGCCGAAGAAATAGCTGCCGATCATCCCAAGGTTCGACCGGTCGATGAGACGCGCGTTCAGCTCGCGCGCCACGGCGCTGGTGGCCGGGTCGGTTGCCGCGAGCGCATGATCGACGTTCTCGTACAGATAAGGGAAGTTGAAGACGGCGATCTCGGGAAGGAACGGCGAGAGGGCCGCGAACGAGTAATGGCCCATGTCGATGATGCCGAGCTGTGCCGCTTCGATCATCTCCCGAACGCCGCCGAGCTGTGACGACGGGTACACCTCGATCCGCAGCGCGCCGCCGGTCTTCTCGGCGACGAGGGTCGCCAGCAGGTTCGCATACTGCCCGGGGATGTCCGATACCGAGTTGGAGTGGGCGTACCTCAGGACCTGCTGCTGGCTGCAGGAGACGTTCGCGAGCACCAGGACGAGCACGAGCACGCCGGGCGTGGCCCTGCGGCCGTGCTGACAACTCGCACGGCAGGTGAAGGCCGCGAGGTGCCGCGCAATCCTGGACTGGCCGGTCCGCACGTCGCGGCGAAGGAGGAAGCTGGGCACCAGGTTTACCGCCGCAGCGTCTTGGTGCCGAATCCCGCGGGATCGTCCGGCTTCTTCATCTGCTCGCGAATGGCGAACCGCACGATGTCCTCGAGGGCGCTCAGGATGTGGCGCTCCATCAGCCGCTCGGCTGGCCCGTCCTGCCGCTTGGCGATGAGATCGATCAGCTCCTGGTGCTCTTCGATTGCGCGCGACGGGCGGCCCGCGAGGCGGATGGTCTTCGCCATGAGCATCTGGCTCTGCAGCGCGAGCTGCGCCATGACGGACGACAAATACGAGTTCCGTGCTGCCCTGATGATGGCGGCGTGCAGATCCCGGTTGTACAGACGATAGGCGTCCATGTCGTTGTCCCGCAGAGCCGCGGCCCCGACCGCCTGATGCTCATGAAGCCAGGTGAGCTCCTCGTCCGTGATGCGTCCGCACGCGAGCCGGATACCGAAGCATTCCATCGCGGCGCGCATGGCGTAGAGCTCGCGGACCTCCTGCTCGGTGAACTCTCGCACGAACCATCCCTGGTACGGGAGCTTCACCAGCAGCCCGTCCCCTTCGAGCCGGTGGAGCGCTTCGCGCACGGGCGTCGTGCTGATCTCGAGCTGCTCGGCTATCGTGTCGGGCCGCAGCTGGGTTCCTGGATCGATGCGGCCGCCTACGATGCCGCTCGCCAGCGCCCGATACGCGCGCGTGCCCAGCTGCAGGGTTTCCGAGAGCGGCTCGAGACCCGCGTCCTGCCGCGTCCGTCCTGGCTTACCACCTGACGTAGACAGCTTTGACATTTGTATAGAACTCGCTGGCCGTGTGCCCGATCGAGTAGGCGCCCTGTCCCGACTCTTTGACGCCGCCGAACGGAACGTGCGCCTGACTGGCCGTCCCGTGGTTGATGTGGATCATGCCGGCCTGAACCCGGCGGCTGAAGTCGTGGACGTAGCCGAGGCGCGAGGTGAACAGGGAAGCTGCCAGCCCGTACCGGGTGCTGTTGGCGATTGCAATCGCGTCCTCGAAGCTGTGCACCCGCAGGATTGGCAGCACCGGTCCGAAGATTTCCTCGAGCGCCAGCGGAGAGTCGGCCGGGACCCGATCGAACACCGTCGGCGCATGGTAATAGCCGTCCCGTTCCGGATCTTCCGTGAGCGCCCGGCCGCCGGCCAGGGTCGGACAACCCGATGCGATGCCGTCGCGCACGTATTGCGCGACACTCCGCAGTTGCCCGTGGCTCACCAGCGGCCCCATCGTGGTCTCCGGGTCGAGGCCGTCCCCGACTTTGATCCGGCTCACGTAATCGACGATCCGCCCGGCCAGCGCCTCGGCCTGATCGTCGGACACGATCACCCGGCTGATGGCCGTGCACCGCTGGCCGCTGCACAGGAACGCCGCGGCGACAATCTCGCGCGCGGCGCCGTCGAGATCCTCGCAGTCGAACACGACGGCCGGGTTCTTGCCCCCGAGCTCCAGCTGGACGCGCGCCAGGCGCCTCGCGGCCCCCTCGTAGATGCGGCGGCCTACGTCCGTCGATCCGGTGAAGCTGATCCCGCCCACGCGCGCGTCATGGATCAACGCTTCGCCCGCGACGCTCCCCGATCCGGTGATCAGATTCACGACACCGGGCGGAAGGCCCGCCCTGTCGAGCAGGTGCATCAGGTACACGGCGGACCAGGGCGTGAGCATGGCCGGCTTGAACACGACGGTGTTCCCCCAGGCCAGAGCCGGGGCGATCTTCCGCACCGGCGTGACCACCGGGAAGTTCCACGGGCTGATGGTCGCCACGACCCCGAGCGGTTCCGCCACAGTCTGGCAGGACAGGCCAGCCCGCTCGCTCGGATAGGTGGAGCCAACCGGGCGGGCCGCCTCGCCGGCCATGAAGCGAGCCTCCGCGGCCGCGCGCCCGACTTCTCCGGCCGCTTCCCCAAGCGCCTTGCCCTGCTCGAGCGTGACGATCCGCGCGAGCTCGTCCCGCGAATCATCCAGGAGCTGTGCCAACCGCGAGAGAATCGCTCCCCGCTGAGGTGCCGGCGTATCGGCCCACGCTGACGCCGCCCCGGCCGCCGCTCCGACGGCTGCGGCCACGTCGGCGGCAGTGGAGTTTGCAAACTCTCCCAGGCACTCGCCGGGGCGCGCTGGATTGCGGATGGAGTAGTAGGCGCCTCCACTCGGCGGCACCCATTGCCCGGCGATCAGGTTCAGGTGCCGGTGGACGCCCGGCGCGGCGGCGTGCTCGGGATGCACGGGCTCTGGCGTGCGTCGGCTGGGCGGGTCAGAGGTGATGTGGTTGCTCATACGATGGACCCTAGAATCCGGGAAAGCTCCTGCGGGGTGGTCCGTCGTGGATTGACGGCCACGTTGCCGCTCTTCATGGCTTCCTCGACGACGGTCGACACGTGCTCCTCCTTCAGGCCGAAGCCGGAGAGATGCATGGGAATATCCACGTCGTCAGCCAGCCGCCGGACGGCCGCTGCGGCGCGCGCGGCCGCTTCGAGTGGCGAGGCATCCTCCACCCGCTCGCCAAGGGCGCGCGCCACGGCGGCGAACCGATTCGGGGCCGCCGTGCAGTTGAACTGCATCACCGCAGGGAGCGCCACCGCGACAGCCACGCCGTGGGGAATCTTGAGGTCCCCGCTACCGAGCGGCATCGCCAGCGCATGCGCGAGGCCGAGCCGGGTCGAGTTCATGGCCACACCCGCCATCGTGCTGGCGAGCATCATGGCATAGCGCGACTGCCGGTCGCGCCCGTTGAGCGCGGCACGCCGGAGGTGCGTTCCAATCAGCTCGATGGCTCGGAGGGCGAGCGCGCCGGAGATCGGCTGACACGCGTCGTTGGTATAGCACTCGACGGCGTGCGCGAGCGCGTCCATCCCGGTGGAGGCGGTCAGCGCGGAGGGAAGCTCCAGCGTCAAGTCGGGATCGCAGAGCGCCACGGCGGGAAAGAGCCGTACACCCCCGATTGCCACCTTCAGCTTCCGCGCGTCGTCTGTGAATACCGACCACAGGCTCACCTCGCTGCCTGTGCCCGCCGTGGTGGGGATGGCGATGAACGGTAGTGACGGAACGGTCACTTTGTGCAGCCCCACATAATCGAGCGGTGAGCCGGGATTGGTGGCCAGCGCCGCGACCGCCTTCGCGGTGTCCAGGGCGCTGCCACCGCCGATGCCCACGATGACCTCGGCGCCGCTCCCCTTCAGCTCCTCTACAGCTTCCGAGATGAGGGTGGAGCCTGAATCGGCTGTGACCTGGTCGTAGACAGCGAAATCGATGCTCTCCCGCTCGAGGACTGCGGTCAGCCGGTCAACGATGCCGGCGGCGCGAACGCCAGGATCGGTCACGACGAAGGCCCTGCGCCCGCCGAGGGTGCGCACGTGCACGGGCAACGAGCTGAGCATCCCGCAGCCGAAATGGATGTCGGTCGGCACCGGCAGGAAATTGAAGGATTGTCCCCAGTCGATATTCATGCGGGACCCTGCTCTGAATGAGGCGACGCCGCCAGAGCGTCGGGAAACGGAACGCCGAGCTCCCGGCCGAGGCCGGCGAGCTGCGCCGCGATGGGCGTCCCTAACGCGATGCCCTGCTCGCGATTCAGCGATTCCTGCGCGAGCTCGATCTCCCCTGGCACCAGCACTCGTCCGCCGACCCCGGGTGCCGGCGGCGATGCCTTGAGCATCTTGAGGATGGCGTCCATGCGGGCCCTGAACTGGTCGCCTGGGACGAACAGATCCGTCCGAACCGCAGCGAGCACATGCCCGACGTTCTGCACGGTCGACAGGTCTTCGAGTGTGTTCAGGTGCGTGGCGAACGCGGCGCCGGTCAGGACCCCGCAGAGGATGTCGATGATGAAGGAGATTGCCGAGCCCTTCGCTCCGCCGAACGGCAGCACGGCGCCGGCCAGCGCCCGTTCCGGATCCGTCGTTCCGTAGCCGTCGGGGTCTATGGCCCAGCCCTCGGGAATGGATGTGCGGTTGTGCGCCGCGACGATGATTTTGCCGCGCGCGACCACGCTGGTGGACGCGTCGAAGATGAGCGGCGGCTCGTCACCGGCCGGCACGCCGACGGCCACGGGGTTCGTGCCGAGAAAGCGTGTCCTGCCGCCGAACGGCGCCATATTGGGCGGGGCGTTGGAAATCGCGAGGCCGATCTGGCCCGCCGCGACCGCCTTCTCCACGTAATACGCCGCCGGGCCGAAGTGGTTGCTGTGGCGAACTCCCACGAACCCGGTGCCGTGCTGCGCGGCGAGCTCGAGCGCCGCCTCCATCGCACGGGAGCCGACCACCGGCCCGAGGCCGTTGTCGCCGTCCAGCAGCGCGGCGGCCGTGCGCGAGGAATGCAGGCGAACGGCAGGTTGCGCATTGACGACGCCCGCCTGCAGGCGGCGCGCGTAGACCGGAAGGCGCACCAGGCCGTGCGAATCCACGCCGCGCAGCTCGGCCTTGATGAGGCAGCCGGACGCCTCACGCGCATCGTCCGGGGGGACACCGAGGGATTCGAAGACACGGCACCCGTACTCGAGCAAGTCGGAGTGCCCGTATCGCTGCACCCCGGCACGATCCTGCGCAGCCGCGCCGCCCTGTGCCGTCACTTCGCGCCCGGACTCGTGCGGGCTCGTGGGTCCGTGAGCCCCAGCAGCTCCATCGTCGTTCGCCCGACACGAAGCTCGTTGATGATCTGCGCCTCGCGCGCACGGCGGCCGACAGCTGTCTCGTAGACATCGTCGAGCTTCTCCTGCTCGACCACGACCAGCCCGTCGGCGTCGCCCAGGATGAGGTCGCCCGCGCGCACGATGGTCCCGCCGAACTGAATCGGGAGCCCCACCTTGCCGCACCGCTCCTTGGTGCACGAGCCGATGGCGCGGCCGCGGCTGAACACCGGGAAGCCCGCCTCGCGGATCGCGTCGATGTCGCGCACGGCCCCGTCGATTGCCAGGCCCGCGACGCCGCGCGCCTGCGCAGCCGCCGTCAGTATCTCGCCCCACGCGCCGGCCAGCAGGTATCTGCCCACATTTGCGACGATGACCACGCCGGGCGGGGCGTCCGCAACGGCGACGTGCAGCATCAGGTTGTCGCCCGGAGGACACTCGACGGTCACGGCAAGGCCGCACACTCTCGCCCCCGGCCATGCCGGCTGAATCGCCGGATCGACCATACCCTTCTGCCCGGCCGCTTCGTACAGGGTCGCCGGATCGAATCCGGCAAAGCGCTCGACACCGTTGCTGACGGCCGCGGGACGCGATCGGGACGGATTGGCCATTACTTCTCTCTTGTTCTCACACTGCCGCGGGCTGGACCGATCCGCGGGATCCGCTCACCGGTTCGATCCCGCGGCGGGCGGTACTTCGTCCAGCCGGACCTGCGCGAGGTCCGCCACGAACTGCGCCGCCGCCGAGAAGTCGGCATCCCCATTCCCCGCGGCGCTCGCTGCCGAAAAGAGCTGCCCTACAGCGGACGTCAGCAGGAGCGGGATGTTCAGCGCCCGGCCGGACTCGAGCGCCAGGTTGATGTCCTTCTTCATCAGATCCAGGCGGAAGCCCGGCGCGACGGCCCCCTCGAGCAGGAATCCTGGGAGCCGCAGATCCATCATCCGCGAGTAGCCGGACGATGTTTTGACGACCTCGTATAGCATGTGCGGATCCGCGCCGCACCGTGCGCCGAGCGCAAACGCCTCGCCAAGAATCAGCAGGTGCGCCGCGGCCATCATCTGGTTCACCATCTTGACGACCTTGCCCTGCCCCACACCACCGACGTGCACGATCTGCTTTCCCATGCTCTCGAGAACCGGACGGCACCGCTCCAGCAGGCGAGCGTCGCCCCCCACCATGATCGTCAGCGAACCCTCGGCTGCCGCCGGCGTGCCGCCGCTGACAGGCGCGTCAAGCACCTCGCCTCCCGCTGCGCGGAGCGCCTGCTCGATCTCCTGCATGGTCAGCGCGGTCGCCGTCGTCATGTCGATCAGCACCTGCCCAGCGGAGAGACCCTGCAGCACGCCGTCATCACCGAGCACCGTCTCTTTCAGTTCACGGTCGGCGGGGAGGATCGTGATCACGATGTCGGAAGAACGAGCCACGTCAGCGGGGGAGCCCAGGACATGCGCGCCGAGCATGGCGAGCTCGTCGGCGGGCTCCCGACGCCGGTGAAACGTCGTGAACGTCTCGTGCCCGGCCCCGAGAATCCGCTTGGCCATGGGCAAGCCCATGGCGCCCAGCCCGATGAACCCGACCTTCACATCGACCCCCACGCGGCTCCTGTAAGCCATGATGTCATCGGACAGCAGGCGCGGTCGGCACCCTTCGGCGCGATTTTACCCGCGCGACGCCCCTGCTCCTGCTGCCGTCGGTGCATCGCGCTATTCCTGCCCCGGTTTGGCCCAGGGGTTGTTGCCGGTCTCCTTGATGTACTTCTCACGTGAGATGTTGTCGAGGAACGGCAGCGCCGCCTTGGCCACCTCGTCGGCCCGCTCGCGCGGGACCACGATCACGCCATCGCCGTCCGCGACGACCACGTCGCCCGGCCGGACGAGCACACCTCCGACCGTCACGGGCCGGTTGACGGACTCGAGCTCGTTGCGGCCCGGCCGCACGCCGCGAGCGAGGCGGCGGAAGTAAGTCGGCACCTTGTGATAAATGATCTCGTCGGTATCCGCCAGCCCTCCGCTGGTGACCAGACCCATCATGCCCAGCTTCTTCCAGGCCAGGATGTTCGAGGACCCGACGCTCCGCGACTCGCCGTCTTCCATGGCATCGATGACCAGCATCGTCCCGGGCGTCAGCATCTTCATGAAGGCCTCGGACGTGTAGTCCCTGTACCACTGGCTGATCACTTTCTGCGGCATTGCGGGCTCGCGCTTGTTGGTCGGCACGTAGCGGGCGGTGACGGCGATCCCGACCGCCCGATGCGTGAAGTTTTCCGTATCCTTCCACAGTGGGCGGATCTCCTGATCGACCGTGCCGATGTCCTGCAGTCCCACGACGTCCATGCCGTCGGACACGTCAGCAACACGAAGCCACTTGTAGATGTCGAGCAGCCGCTGGTTATCCTCCTGACTGTAGTCCTTGTAGGGAATGAAGAGCCGGACCTTGTCGGGGATCGCCGTTTCGGCTGCCTGCTGGCCGGCGATGACGGACGACCAGGGCGTGGAGATGGCGAGCGCTGCGGTCACCGACAACAGCGCAACAGCTTTGGATCGTGAAAACATGGGCGTGACTACCTCCGTGTGAATTGCCTGCGTGAGGACCCGACAGGCGCCTCGGCGGCGCCTGTCGTGAGCGTGGGGATGCCGTACGTGAGCCGCAGGGTAGGCCCACCTCCCCGGACCTGCGACGTTCTCGTCACCAGAGGAGCTTCGCCGCGAGCTGGACGACCCGTCCCGAACCGGCGCCGGTGATACGGCCGAAGTTGCCGGACGACACGTTGGTGACGGGATTGTTGAAGTTCACCTGGTTGAACGCGTTGAAGAACTCGCCGCGCACCTGCAGCCGCACGTCGGACATGAGGCTGAAGTAGCGCATGATGGCGAGATCCGTGTTCACGTCGCCCGGTCCGTAGATGAGCCCCCGTCTCGCATCGCCGAAGACGCCGCGCGGCACCTCGTTCAGCGGCACGAACGCCGACGTGTTGAAGTACGCGGAGATCATGTCATGACGGCTGTCGTGATCCCGCCGGACATCGTCGGCCGTCATGCCCGGCCGGAGCATCGCGTACTGCCCGCCGGTATTGAGCGTGCCGACCTGCGCGACATCGGTCCCCATCGTGAACGCCAGCGGTCCGCCGGACTGGATGCGGTGCAACCCGGTCAACGTCCATCCGTTCAGTACTGCGCGCAGGCCGGCGTTTCCGAGGCCGACCTGCGGGCTCCAGACCCACGAGGCGGCGACGACATGGCGGCGGTCGAGGAAGGACGGTCCCCAGAGCGACTCGAGATCGAACGGGTTCGGGATATTGCTGATCAGCCCGGTCGTGTTCTCCGGCTGGTTGGTCATGTTCTTCGACAGCGCGTACGAGCCCGAGAAGGAGAACGTCCGGGCGAAGCGGCGTTCCACTCTCAGCTGCAGGCTGTGATACGTGCTCCGGAAGAAATTCCCGAGAACGCGTGACTGCGCGCTGATGATTCCGGGACTGAACGGTACCCGCTCCTCCACGTTCTGGAGCGAAGGCGGCAGGCCGGTAATCGGGGAGTTGATGTACGGCGCCGCATTGAAGTAGTTGTGCCCCACCAGCTTCCTGCCGATCTTGCCGATGTACGACGCTTCGACGGCCAGGTTGCCGGTCACCTGACGCTGCACGGACGTGCTGACGTGATGGGTATAGGTGGTGCGCAGGTGCGGGTCGGTGTACACGGTGCGGATGGGCAGCGGGTACTCCGTGCACCGGAGGCCTGGGTACCGGTCGATCGGCGAGCAGCCGAATCGGCCCGGCGACTCGGGCGGCGGCTCGACCTGACCGAGCGACCCGAACGGATCCTCGATCCGCCCCTGTCGCAGCTGCGTCGTTCCTCTCCAGGGCCCCTCGGCGGCATGCGTCGTCTCGCCGTTCACCTGCTGGTAGAAGAGGCCGTACCCGCCGCGTACCACGGTCCTGGCATTGCCGGTGACGTCCCAGGCCGCACCGAAGCGCGGCGCGAAGTTGTTCAGGTCGCTATAGGTGAGACGTTCGGGCAGCTCGGGATCGCCTGGGAAGAGCAGGCCGGTCGGCGCGTCAGGCACGACGGTGGACTGAACGCCGGGGATCCAGCTGGTGTGCCGTCCTCCAAGCTGGTCCCACGGGATGAACGGCTCGTATCGAAGGCCGTAGTTCAGCGTCAGCCTGGGGTGCGCGCGGTAGGAGTCCTCGACGAAGAACTGATGCTTGATGGTCGAGGGGCTGTGGTCGGCAATCCCGAACTCCACAGTGGCGTTCTCGAAGGCCCCGACCATGAAGTCTGCGTACGGGTTGCCGGTGCGGGTGCCCTGGAAGTTCGCCGTCCGGTTCAGCGCGAGGTTGAACTCGAAGGCCGCTTTGATGAGCTCGTAGCCCCACTTGACGGTGTGGTTGCCGGTGCTGAACGTCATCGTGTCCTTCACCTGCCAGCTCTCGTAGTCCTGCGCGTTGATACCGGGATAACTCAGATTGATCCCTCCTGATACGGAGAGGCTCATGCCTCGGCCATCGGGGCCGAGATCGACATTGACACCCAGGTCGCGGGGGAGGATCTGCGTCACCGCACCGCCGCCCGACCTGGACGAGAGGTAGGAGAACGTGGCCTCGTTCAGCAGCCTGGGACCGAAGATGTGCGAATCGCTGATGCCGAACTGATCGACGTCGCTGAACAGCTGCTGCTGGACATAGTTGACGTTGCCGGGCCATGACGAGCTGTCGCTGCGGTCGGCGAAATAGTGGGCGTTCAGCTGATTGTTGGCGTTGACATGGTAGTCGACCCGGCCCATGTAGACGGCGTGGTCCCGCGGGGACGGCGAGAGCGTGACGAACGTCCCGTCGGGCGATCGGGGAACGTATTGATCGAGGACGTTCCGTGCAACGGGGCTGATGCACCCTGGGTTGATGACGTTCACGGCGATGCACGGCTGGCCGGCGCTGTTCGTGAACGCGGCACCGGTAATCGGATTCACGGGATTCCTGAGCTGTGTGCTGAGCCCGGTGAAATTTCCCGCGCGCTGCGCGTCCGTCGGCACGGTCGTCTGGCTCGACCCCGCCTCGCGCCGGTCCCACAGCCGCTGAAACGAGCCGAACCAGAACAGTTTATTGGGGACGATCGCGCCGCCGGCGCTCGCGCCCGCCTGGTTCTGCTTCTGCTCCGGCTTCCGCGTCTGGAAGAAGCTGCGCGCGTTCAGTTCCGAGTTGCGGTGGAACTCCCACGCGGTGCCGGTGAAGTTGTTCGAGCCCGACTTCGAGACGATGCTCACCTGGCTGCCGGCGGTGTGCCCGTACTCCGCCGTGAAGTTGTGCATCTGGATCCGGATCTCCTGGACCGCATCGGGCGGCGGCGGATTGAAACCGGTGGTCTGGTTGAAGTGCGTGAAGACCGAGCCGTTCAGCGTGAACAGGTTGTGGTTCTGATTGCCGCCGTTGACCGACATGACCGGGCCCTGGCGGCCATCGGACGTGTCCTGATTCGCCCGGATGTTGGTGACGCCGGCATAGGTTCCGGCCAGCGCGACGACGTTGCGGCCGTTCATTGGGAGGTCCTGGACCCGCTGGTCGTCGATGAGATCCGACTGGGTCGCCGTCCGGCTCTCCAGCATCGTCGCGCGTGCGGCGACCTCGACCGCCTCGGTGAGACCGCCGACGCCGAGCTCGAAGTCGAGCCGGATGTTGCCGCCGGCGCTCACCTCGACGTCCTTTCGAATTTGGCTCTCGAACCCTGACATCTCCACGGTGACGAGATACCTCCCGCGCGGCAGCGCCTGGAGGTCGAAGAACCCGCTGGCATTCGTCTGAGCGGTGCGCACGAGCTGCTGTCCGGCAGACTGGACGGTGACCGTAGCGCCCGGCATCACGCCCCCGCCCTGGTCGCGGACATACCCGCTGATGGTGCCGGTCACCTGCGCCCCGGCGGACACGGGACAGAGGAGCGTGGCGATCGCAAGCATCCACACGGCTGACCGACGCGTCGCCTGCGCCGGACACCAGATCCGTTCTTTCAGCATCGGCCTAACTTCCTTTCG
>JACCXG010000426.1 GCA_013697225.1 Acidobacteriota bacterium | reverse complement strand
TCGAAAAGACGATGAAGGAGGCGATTGCCTCCGGGCGCAGGAGCATCGAGGACCTGAAGGATCCGATGTCCCAGCTGCGCGCCGTGGCACGGCTGCACCTCGACCGGATGGGTCGCGACCGCGCGCTGGCGGTGGTCTTTCAGGTCGAGCTGCGACAGTCCACGAAGTTCATGGAGCGCTTCTCGGCAACACACCTGCGGGAGTACCTCGGCATCATCCGCGACATCATTGCGCGCGGCCAGACCCAGGGAGTTTTCCGGGCCGATGTGAACCCCACCCTCGCCTCCAAGCTGCTGTTCGGCATGCTCGACGAGATGGCCACCAACTGGATTCTCAGCCGGCGCAAGTACTCCCTGGCCTCTGAAGCCGACGCCATCGTCGACCTGCTCGTCCGGGGAATGGGGACCGGCCGGACATGACCACGGTGAAAACCGCAGCCGTGCTCGGCGCCGGTGTGATGGGGGCGCAGATCGCCGCGCACCTGGCAAATGCCGGCGTCCCTACCCTTCTCCTCGACGTGTCGGCCGATGCCGCGCGCGAGGGGCTCGAGCGTGGAAAGCGCCTCAAGCCCGATCCCTTCTTCACCAGCGACGCCCACACGCTCGTGAGCACCGGGGGTCTCCACGATCTCTCAGGGCTGCAGGGCCGCGACTGGATCATCGAAGCCATCGTGGAGCAGGTCGAAGTGAAGCGCCCGCTGCTGGAGCGACTGGAGCCGTTCGTCACCGACACGGTGCTACTCTCGTCGAATACGTCGGGCATCCCAATCGCAAGCCTCGCAGCCGGCCGATCCGATCAATTCCGCCGGCGCTGGCTCGGCACACATTTTTTCAACCCCCCGCGCTACCTGCCGCTGCTGGAGATCATCCCTACCTCAGAGACCGATGCGTCCGCGATTGAAGCCATTGCCGGGTTCGCGGACAGGCGGCTGGGCAAAGGGGTGGTGGTCGCAAAGGACACGCCGGGCTTCATCGCAAACCGGATCGGGCTGTTCGGGCTGATGCAGGTCTTTCGCGTGCTTGCCGGCGGGACGTACACGGTCGAGGAGGTGGACGCAATCACCGGCCCGGCGACAGGCCGGCCGAAGAGCGCCACGTTCCGTACGATGGATCTTGCGGGACTCGACATCCTGGCACACGTCACCCGCGGACTGGCGGAGCGGCTCGACGGAGATGAGCGCCGGGAGTTCACGGTGCCGCCGGTCGTAGAGGAACTGCTGCGGCGCGGATGGACCGGCACGAAGAGCGGACGGGGGTTCTACCTCAAGGATCCCACCGGGGAGATTCGTGCGCTGAACCTCGACACGTTCACCTATGAGCCCGCTGGGCGCCCGCGGCTGCCAGCGCTCGACGCGGCTCGAAGCATCGAGGACACCGCCGCGCGCCTGAAGGTGCTCTTCACAGGAGAGGACCGCGTCGGAGAGTTCCTGCGGGCGACACTCGCGCCAACCCTCCTCTACGCCGCACGAATCGGCCCAGGGGTCGCCTACTCGCCCGACGACGTGGACCGCGCGATGCGGTGGGGTTTCGGCTGGGAGCTCGGTCCGTTCGAGACCCTGCGGGCAATTGGTGTGGACGCTGTGGCAGCGGCACTAGGCAAGGCGCAGCAGGATCCCGCCGACATCCTGTCGGCCGCGCTCCCCGCGAGCACGACCTGGGGAACGCCCCCCGGCGGGGCGGATCCCGCACTCACCCGTTCGGGTGGCGGACCGACGCTGAAGCTGGCGAGGGCCAGCAGAGGCGTTCTGCGGCGCAACCCTGGCGCGAGCCTCGTGGACCTCGGCGACGGCGTGCTCGCGGTCGAATTCCACACCAAGTTGAACACCATCGGTGGCGACACCATCGAGATGCTGGGTGCCGGCGTCAAAGAAGCGGAGGCCAATTTCCAGGCGCTCGTCGTCGGCAACGACGCCACGAACTTTTCGGCCGGCGCGAACCTCATGCTCCTGCTGCTCGAAGCGCAGGAGGGCAATTGGGATGAGGTGGACCTGATGGTCCGTGCCTTCCAGCGCGCAACGATGGGCCTCAAACACGCCGGGGTGCCGGTCATCGTCTGCCCGGCGGGCCTCACGCTCGGCGGCGGTTGTGAGATCGCGCTCCACGCGGCACACGTGCAGGCGGCAGCGGAGACCTACATGGGGCTCGTCGAGGTGGGTGTCGGGCTCATTCCTGCCGGCGGCGGCACAAAGGAGCTGCTCGCCCGTGCGATGGAAGAACTGCCGCCCGCTGCCGATGCGCTGCCGTTCGTCCAGCGCGTGTTCGAGACGATCGGGTTCGCAAGAGTATCGACGAGCGGCCCCGACGCTCGACGGATTGGCCTCCTTCGCGGGGCAGACGGCATCACCATGAACCGCGAGCGCCTGCTGTCGCGGGGGAAGGCGGCAGCCCTCGCCCGGGTCGCCGGCTTCGTGCCGGCGCAGCCGCGAACAGCGATCCCTGTCGGAGGTCCGAGCACCCTTGCCGCCCTGAAGCTTGGCGTGCACATGGCGTGGCGCGCTGGCCGGATCAGCGAGCACGATGCGCTCATCGGCCGGAAGCTCGCATGGATCCTGTCGGGGGGCGGAGCACCCAACGCAGGTACGTTGACGGAGGGGCAGCTGCTCGACCTCGAACGCGAGGCATTCCTCAGCCTGTGCGGCGAGCCCAGAACGCTCGAACGTATAGCGCACACGCTGAAGACGGGAAAGACGCTTCGGAACTGAAAGCGAAGAACGATGTTCAATCGAGGAGATGGACCGCCGCTCGTCGTGGTGCCGGGTCTGCAGGGACGGTGGGAATGGTCCGCCCCCGTCCTGTCGCAACTGGCGGAGCGCTGCCGCACGGTCTCCTACTCGCTGTGCGGCGACATCGGGTCGCGGCACCGGTTCGACCGGAGGCTCGGCTTCGACAATTTCGTGCGGCAGCTGGATGCGGTATTCGAGTCGGCAGGCCTCGAACGTGCCGCGCTGTGCGGCGTCTCGTTCGGCGGCTACGTAGCCGTTCGCTACGCAGCGCTCCGTCCGGATCGGGTAAGTGCGCTGATCCTCGCGTCAGCCCCCGGCCCCGGCTGGTCGCCCAATGGGCAGCAGTCACGCTGGCTCACGCGCCCATGGCTGTCGGCGCCGGCCTTCGTGCTGACCTCGCCGGCCCGCATCTGGCCGGAAATCCGCGCTGCCTTCCCGGACGGGCGCTCACGCCTGTCCTTCTTCGTCCGCCAGGGCATCCGCTGTGCGGCCGCGCCGATGATTCCCGGGCTGATGGCTGCCCGGATCCAGTGCGCCTCCGGGATTGACTTCGACGCCGACTGCCGGCGGATTACGTCGCCGACACTGGTGCTCAGCGGTGAGGAGGGGCTCGACCGCGTGGTGCCGGTCCGCTCCACTCGCGCCTACGCCTCCGTCATTCCCCGGGCGGAGTACCGGATGCTGCCGCGCACCGGCCACATGGGGCTGTTGACGCAACCACACCTGTTTGCCGGCATCGTGAGCGAGTTCGTCCATGCCCACCATCACTGATCTCACCGGACCGGCGGGGAGCCTCGAGGCCATCCTCAACGGGCCGGCGCAGCCTGACGCCAGCGCCTCACCCACAGCCGCCGTCGTCTTCGCACATCCGCACCCGCAGTACGGCGGGACCATGCACACCAAGGGGGTGTATCAAGGAGCCAAAGGGCTTTCGAGAATCGGGTGCGCCGTTCTGCGCTTCAACTTCCGCGGAGTCGGTAGAAGCCGCGGCACGTTCGACGCCGGGGAGGGAGAGATGGAGGACTTCCGGGCGGCGCTCGACTACATGGCGGCGCGACATCCCGGCACGCCTCTCTGGGCCGCGGGTTTCTCCTTCGGAGCATGGGTTGCGCTCGAGGTGGGTGCAGACGACGACCGCGTAGGAGCGCTCATCGGTATCGCCCCGCCAGTCGCAACATCGGTTTCGGGAATGGACTACGCGTTCCCGCGCACGCTGGCGAGCACGAAGCCCAAGTTCTTCGTCCAGGGTGAAGCCGACGAGGTCTGCCCGCTCGCGGCGATGTGGGCGTTCTACGGCCGGCTCGAGGAGCCGAAGGAGATCGTCGTCATCGATGCAGCCGATCACCTTTTCGAGGGACAGACCCAGGAACTCGGTGAGTCTCTCGAGGACCTGCTGAGGGATTTCTGACAATGCGGAGCACGTGCAGGAGCGGCAACCGATGAAAGAAGCTGTCATCGTCTCGGCGGCCAGGACGGCCGTAGGCAAGGCGCCCAAGGGAGCGCTGCGATATACCAGGCCGGACGACATGGCCGCCCTGGTCATCGACGCGGTGCTGCAGCGGGCCCCCGGCATCGACCGCGCCGAGATCGACGACGTGATTCTCGGGTGTGCGATGCCTGAAGCGGAGCAGGGGCTCAACGTCGCGAGGATCGCGAGCCTCCGCGCGGGGCTTCCGGTGTCCGCCTCCGCTGTTACCGTGAACCGCTTCTGCTCTTCGGGGCTGCAGTCGATCGCCTATGCAGCAGAGCGAATCATGGCCGGGTTTTCAACCGCGATCGTTGCCGGCGGGACCGAGTCGATGAGCCTGGTGCCGATGGGCGGGCACAAGCCGTCGCCGAATCCCGCGCTCGTCGACAGTTATCCCGACACATACCTCACGACGGGGCTGGTGGCCGAGAACCATGCAAGGGATCATGGAATAGGCCGGGAGGAGCAGGACGCCTTCGCGCTCCGCAGCCATGAGCGCGCGGTTGCAGCGATAGACGCTGGGCGATTCCGGGAGGAGATCGTCGAGACCGGACTGATGACCCCCGCCGGCGGAGGGCAGGCGGAGGAGGTCCGCGTCCCGCTGGGGCCTGACGAGGGGCCGAGGCGGGACACCTCCCCGGAGGCGCTTGCCAGGCTGAAGCCCGCCTTCCACGTCCACGGCACGGTCACTGCCGGGAACTCCTCGCAGATGAGCGACGGGGCAGCCGCCGTCCTTGTGATGGAGGGAGCCCGCGCGCGGGAGCTCGGACTCACGCCTCTCGCGCGATTCGTAGCGTTCGCCACGGCAGGGGTGGAGCCGGAGCGCTTCGGGATCGGGCCCGTTCCCGCCATCCGCAAGGCGTTGAAGCTCGCGTCGCTCACGCTCGACGAGATGGATCTCATCGAGCTGAACGAGGCATTTGCGGCGCAGGTGCTTGCCTGTCTCCGGGAACTGCCCATGGATCCCGACCGCCTGAACGTGAACGGCGGCGCCATCGCACTGGGCCACCCTCTCGGTTGCACGGGCGCCCGCCTGACGGCCAGCCTGTTGTACGAGATGCAGCGCCGGGAGTCCCGCTACGGGCTCGTGAGCATGTGCGTCGGGGGCGGAATGGGTGCGGCCGGAATCTTCGAACGTCTCTGAGCGCCGGAGAGAACCATGACAACGACGACTGCAGCTCGTGGAGGCGCCTGGCTGACCGAAGATGCGCAGCACGGCTCGGTGTTGACACCGGAGCGCCTGAGCGAAGAGCACCGTCTCATTGCCCGCACGGCTGACGAGTTCATCGACAAGGAAGTCCTTCCGGTCCTCGACAGGCTCGAGGGGAAGGACTGGGCGCTGGCGCGTGCGCTCATCGCCCGCGCTGGCGAGCTCGGGCTCCTTGGAACGGACGTCCCGGAGGCGCTCGGCGGCGTGGATCTCGACAAGGCGGCAGCCATCGTCGTCGGCGAGTCGGCCGGGCGCTGCGCCTCGTTCGCTACGACATTCGGGGCGCAGACGGGGCTCGCCGTCACCCCGATCCTCTGCTTTGGAACCGACGACCAGAAGCGCCGTTACGTGCCGCGGCTCGTGTCGGGCGAACTGATCGGTGCGTATGCGCTGAGCGAGTCCGGATCCGGGTCCGACGCGTTGAGCGCCAGGGCTCGCGCCGTGCGGCAGGCGGACGGGAGCTTCCTGCTCACCGGCGAGAAGATGTGGATTACCAACGGCGGCTTTGCCGACCTGTTCATCGTCTTTGCGCGGGTGGTGGACGAGGCGGCCGCGGCGGGGCAGGGAGAGTTCACGGCCTTCCTCATCGAGCGCGCCTTCCCGGGCGTCAGCTCAGGGCAGGAAGAGCACAAGATGGGGCTGCACGGCTCGTCCACGACCCCGCTCGTCCTGCAGGAGGTTCCGGTGCCTCAGGAGAGCGTCCTCGGAGAGGTCGGCAAGGGGCACAAAGTGGCGTTCAACGTGCTGAACTACGGCCGCCTCAAGCTCGCGGCGATGTGCAGCGGCGGGGCACGGCACGTCATTGCGCAATCAGCGAGGTACGCTGCCGGGCGCAAGCAGTTCGGCCAGCCGATCGCCACGTTCGGTGCCGTGCGCCACAAGCTGGCCGAGATGGTGGTGCTCGAGTACGCGGTCGAATCGATGTTGTACCGCACGGCGGGGCTCCTTGACGGTGTGCTCGACGGGTCGCACGAGAGCGGTGCGGTGCTCGCCGCACTCGAGGAGTTCGCCATTGAAGCCTCGATTCTGAAGGTCGCCAGCAGCGAAATGCTCGACGTCGTCGTAGACGAGAACGTGCAGGTTCATGGCGGAAACGGGTTCGTCACGGACTATCCCGCCGAGCGCCAGTATCGTGATGCGCGCGTGAACCGTATCTTCGAAGGGACCAACGAGATCAACCGGCTGCTGATCCCGGGGATGCTGGCGCGGCGGGCGATCAAGGGAACGCTGCCGATTATTTCGGCCGCGAAGCGGCTTCAGGAGGAACTCTTGATGCCGTCCCCCGAACCCCCAGGCGATGGTCCGCTGGACGGGGCACG
>JACCXG010000389.1 GCA_013697225.1 Acidobacteriota bacterium | reverse complement strand
GAGGCGGCGGGAAAGGGTAGCGCACCCTCACGGCGCTGATTATCTCCCGCCGCGGTTCTGATACAGAATGCAGGGCAGGAGGCTTGAGCACAGCATGGAGCTTGGACTCACCGGCAAGGTGGCCATGGTCGCGGGCGCGAGTCGGGGGCTGGGATTCGCCGTGGCACAGGCGCTCGCACAGGAGGGAGCGCGCGTGTCCATCGCGTCGAGGGACGCGCAGGCGATCGACAGCGCGGCGGGGCGAATCGGCGGGGACGTGCTGGCCCTGCCAGTGGACGTTCGATCTGCGGCCGACATTACCCGGTGGGCGGGCGAGACAACGAAGCGCTTCGGTGGCGTGGACCTGCTCTTCACGAACTCCGGCGGCCCGCCGGCCGGAGCCGCGGTGTCCTTCGATGACGAGGCGTGGCAGGATGCGGCCAATCTGCTGCTGTTCAGCGCGCTCCGAATGGTCCGTGCGGCCGTGCCGCTCATGCAGGCACGCGGCGGCGGAGCCATTCTCATGTCGACCTCTGCCTCCGTGAAGGAACCGATTCCCAATCTGGGTCTCTCGACCGTGCTTCGCGCGAGCGTGTCAGCACTCGCCAAGACTCTGGCGATAGAGCTTGCTCCATCCGGCATACGGGTCAACCAGATCATCCCGGGACGGATCGATACCGACCGTGTCAGACACCTCGACGAGGTCAATGCCGGCAAGCAGGGCATCTCGGTGGAAGAGGCAAAGGGAAGGGCCATCGCGGCAATCCCGGCGGGACGATACGGCGAGGCGGAGGAATACGGCCGGGTAGGCGCGTTCCTCCTTTCGGATGCGGCGCGTTACATGACCGGTGCCACGGTCCAGGTGGACGGAGGGCTGATCAAGAGCGTGCTATGAGAGTCCTCTTCACACGGCACCAGACTTGCGGCTGATCCGACGCGCCATGAGTCTGATGCGGAGAGTTCTGCTCGCCGGGTCCACCAATACGTGGCTGCGCGAACGCGCAACCCGTGCGCCGTTCGTGAGGCGATCGGTCCGCCGGTTCATGCCGGGGGAGGGGATCGACGATGCCATCCGCGCAGCCGAGGGTCTCCGGCCGCAGGGGATAACCACGATCCTGACGGCCCTTGGCGAGAACCTCACGACGTCTGGAGAGGCTGAGAGCGTTGCCGACCACTACGTGGAAGTGTTCGAGACGGTGTCCTCTTCCGGCCTCGACGCGCAGATATCGGTCAAGCCGACACAGCTCGGGCTCGACCTCGATCCGGCGCTCTGCGAACGGCATCTTGACCGCCTGCTCGCGTGCGCCGACACCCACGGCAGCTTCCTCTGGATCGACATGGAGAGCTCCCCGTACGTGGACCGGACGCTCGCGCTCTACCGCCGCGCGCGAGCCCGCTCGAACCGGGTGGGTCTGGCGCTCCAGGCTTATTTGTTCCGCACCGCGAACGACCTCGAGTCGCTGCTCCCGCTGGGGCCGGCAATCCGGATCGTCAAGGGAGCCTATCTCGAGCCCCCCGAAGTGGCCTACCCGCGCAAGAGGGATGTGGACGAGAACTTCTACCGGCTCTGCCTCAGGCTCATGTCCGGGGATGCGCAGAATGCGGGTGCCCTCCTCCACATTGCCACGCACGACCAGGCCCTGATCCGACGGCTGCGGGACCACGCCGTCGCACATCAGGTGCCGCGATCCGGTTTCGAGTTCGCGATGCTGTACGGGATTGCCGTTGCGGAGCAGAAGCGCCTGGTTGCGGACGGACTCCCGGTTCGGGTTCTCGTCAGCTACGGCGAGGGCTGGTTTCCGTGGTACATGCGCAGGCTTGCCGAGCGGCCGGCCAACGTGTGGTTCGTGCTGAAGAATGCCTTCGGGTGAGCCTACGGATCTAGACGTGTTTCTTGCACGCACTTCGGCTGCCGACGCTCCTGGCCCGTGCCCCGCTGTTCAGAAGGTAAATCCCGAAGAGAGGTGGACCCGGGTGCTCCCTGTGTCGAACCCGCGCGCGATGTCGACGTTCAGCTTGATGAGCGAGGCAATCAGGAAGATGCCGCCCCCGGCCCCGCGTTCCCAGCCGGCGGTGCGCATCGAGGCGCCGTAGTTCCACGCCTTGCCGGCATCGAGAAAGGCGGTGACCCCGAGCCTGGCGCCGCTGAGCACCGAGGTGACCGGAACGCGCAGCTCGGCAGTCGTCGTCAGCAGGCGGTCGCCGTCGAACGTACCCGTGCGGAATCCACGGAGCGAGGAGGCGCCCCCAAGAAGCAGGCGTTCGTACGGAGGCAGGCCCGCGTCGGCGCCGACGTACTGTGCACGTCCCGCCACGACGATCTGGCGGTAGACCCTGAGATACCCGCGGGCGTCGGCCGAGTATCGATGCACGCGAGAGGGCACCGGATGTGATGACGAGAAGTGCATCGCCGTCCATCCGGCGCCGAACAGCACGGCGTTGGCGGGGTAGGCGGGGTCGAGCCGGGTGTCGAGAGCCAGCGTGGTCCCCAGGGTCCAGAGGCGATCGTCGAAGGGGCCAAAGCTGACGGTGCTCCGGCTGGCTTCCACCCCGGCGCGGAGAGCATCCGCGAACACCCGCTCGGCGCGGCCCTTCAGTTCCAGCCGTTGATCGCGGATCCCGAAGCGCGGGTTCTCGCGATTCCATATCGCCACGCTCGACTCCACCCTCGTGACGGGGCCCGTCGTGAAGAGCCGTTCCAACTCGAGCGCCGCCCGCCGGGTGCCGCCCCATGTGAGGGGGACCGACAGGCGCTCCCCGGCCCCCAGCAGATCGACGGTGCTCGCCCGCCCGCCATACGTGAACCCGTAGCCGTCGGTGAACCCCAGAATCGGCAGGAACATGACGCGGCTTCGGACGCTTCCCATGACGCCCGGCAGCCCGCCTCCGCCAGGTGATGTGGACGAGCGCACACCTGGACGCTCATGGACGACAAGCACGAGCGCCACATCGGTGGTGCTGGTGAGCGACCGGTACCGCTTCCGCACATCGACCGAATCGAAGCGGCGGCTCTCCTTCAGGCGGCGTGCAATCTCCTCCACTTCACCGGGCGCAATCGTCCCCCCCACGGCCACGCCGGCAATGGCGAGCACCTCCTGATCGGTCAGAAAGGCGTTCCCGTGAACCCGGATCTCACTGATCACCTCCTGCCCGTCCTGATGGAAGGGGTCGGGCACGAAGGGTCCGCGGCGGGGATTTGGCTCTTCCGCATCGCCGCTCAATCCCGTGGACGCGTCATGCTCCAGGGGTTGACGTTCCGGAGGCCTTGGTGCGGCCGGGGCTTCAGGAGGGGCCGGGCGATCCCTGGGCGGGCCTATCCGTGTCTTGACCTCCGCAAGCCGGTACTCGGCGAACGTCCGCTCGTAGCCCACCGCAAAGGATCCATTCGCGAGGGTGACCCCGCCGCCGATAGTCAGCTCACGGGGCAGCCAGACGCCGGGGAATGGCTGGCTCATCGTCATCGAGGCACGGATCTCGTCCATCCGTACGAGCCACGCGCCAGGCAGGAAATCGAGCCAGACGTTGTCGAACGTGTACTTCACGATCTGGTGCTCGTCCGGGTCGACCCACAGCGTGACGAGCGCCGTCTTGTTCATCTT
>JACCXG010000372.1 GCA_013697225.1 Acidobacteriota bacterium | reverse complement strand
GCCAGGACCGCCAGGCAGAGGCGGCGCGGCACCTCAGGCGCGCGGTGAAGATGTTCGAGAACCTGGTCGCCAGAGGGGCCGACGACCCCTTCACCCGGTATTACATCGCCTGCGCGCACGCGCTTGCTGGGGAAATCGACGAAGCGTTCGATTCGCTCGAACGTGTGGCCGCACACCTTCCGGCGCTCACGGCCGCCCGGATGCGCCGGGATCCCGATCTCGAGCGGCTCAGGGCGGATCCGCGCTTCCATGCTCTCGTTAGGGCTCAGGCGCCAGCCGCCGGCGTCACCTCCTAACCTCGAGGCCAACGTGCCGTCCCCACCCGCTCAACAGGACGTGATCATCGTCGGCGCTGGTCCCGCCGGGCTCAGCGCCGCGCTCATGCTCGGACGCTGCCGGCGCTCCGTTCTGGTCTTCGACAATCACCGTCCGCGCAACGGCCCGTCGAAAGCCCTGCACGGCTACCTCACGCGTGACGGGACGCCCCCGAGCGAGTTCCTCGCCATGGCCCGCCTCGAGCTCACCAAGTACGAGACGGTGGAGCTCCGCGACGGGGATGTCTCCGCTGCGGAATGCCGGAGCGACGGAGGGTATGGTGTCACGCTCAGCACGGGCGAAAGCTTCTTCGCGCGCAAACTCCTGCTGGCGACGGGGGTCGTGGACAACCTTCCGGACATCCCCGGCTTCAAGGATCTGTATGGCAGGAGCGTCTTCCACTGCCCGTACTGCGACGGATACGAGCTGCGCGACCAGCCGCTGGGGATCTATGGAAGAGGGGCGCGCGGCTCAGGGCTGGCGCTCGAGATGACGGCATGGAGCCGTGACCTTGTGTTGTGCACCGACGGGCCCGCAGAGCTCGAACAGACGGAAAGGGATAAGCTGCAGCGGAACGGCATCACGGTGCACGAGCAGCGGGTGGTCCGTCTCGAGGGCACCGACGGCATCCTCTCGGCAGTAATCTTCGAGGACGGGACCCGGCTGCCCCGCCGGGCGCTGTTCTTCACCACCGGCCAATTCCAGCGTTCGGATCTGCTCGAGCGGCTCGGTTGCGAGTTCACCGAGAAGGGAACGGTCAGGACGGGCAAGTACGAGACGACCCACCTGCCAGGCCTGTTCGTCTGCGGCGATGCCTCGCGTGCCGTGCAGTGGGTTATCGTGGCTGCATCCGAAGGGGCTGAGGCCGCCTTTGCGATAAATACGAATCTGGTGAAGGAGGACCTCCGCTGAGCCAGCGTCCTCTCGCGTAAATCCTCAGCAAAAGCTTGTGGCATGATGGTGGGCCATGTCCCACCGGTTCACGGTTGGCGTCGAAGAGGAGTTCCAGATCGTGGACCCCGGGAGCTGGGAACTGCGCTCCCACGTCTCCGAGCTGCTCGCCTCGGGCACACCGGCGCTGGGGGAACAGATCAAGGGAGAGCTGCACCAGTCCATCGTGGAGGTGGGGACCCGGATCTGCGGTGACATCGCGGAGCTTCATGACGAGATCTTCCGGATTCGCCGGGAGCTCACCGGCGCAGCCGAGCGCGTGGGCCTTGCGGTCGCGGCCGCCGGCACCCATCCGTTTTCCGACTGGAAGAACCAGGTCCTTTCCCCCGGCGTCCGCTACGACAGCATCGTCGAAGAGCTTCAGCAGCTCGCGCGATCGCTCCTGATTTTCGGGTTGCACGTCCACGTGGCGGTGCCGGATCGGACCACCATGATCGACCTCCTGAACATGGTGCGCTACTTCCTCCCGCACCTCCTGGCGCTGTCAACTAGTTCGCCGTTCTGGATGGGGCGCGACACAGGGCTGAAGTCGTACCGTACGATTGTGTTCCGGCGCTTTCCGCGCACGGGCGTGCCGGATCACTTCGCGTCCTGGGGTGAGTACGAGAACTACGTGCAGATGCTCACCGAGCTGCACTGCATCGACGATCCGAAGAAGATCTGGTGGGACGTGCGGCCGCATCCGACGTTCGGCACGCTCGAGTTCCGTGTCTGTGACGTCACGACCCGGCCGGAGGCGGCCGTGATGATCGCTGCGCTCTGCCAGGCGATCGTGGTGAAGCTGCACAAGCTCTACACGCGCAATCAGGGATTCCGCATGTACCGCCGCGCGTTGATCGAGGAGAACAAGTGGCGTGCGGCCCGGTGGGGCCTCGACGGGAAGCTGATCGACTTCGGCAAGCGCGCCGAGGTGCCGATGCGGGAGCTTGCGCTGGAGCTGCTCGAGTTCATCGACGACGTGGTGGACGAGCTTGGCAGCCGGGGGGCCGTGCAGTACATCCACACCGTGCTTGCCGAGGGGACCAGCGCGGATCGGCAGCTGGCGGTTTACCGGCAGACCGGGAACCTGAAGGCCGTCGTCCGGGATCTGGTCCAGGAGACCCGTGCAGGGGTCGGGCTGGGGGCGGGGTGATGAAGATTGGCCTGCTCTGCGGCCGTGAGTACAGCTTCCCGCCTGCGTTCCTCGAGCGGGTGAATGCGCTTGGCGCCGCGCACGGGATTACGGCGGACCTCGTGAAGCTCGGTGGAACACGGATGGATGCGCCTCCGGAGTACCGGGTGATCGTGGACCGGATCTCGCACGAGGTGGAGTACTACCGGGGCGCGATGAAGCAGGCGGTCCTGCAGGGCACGTATCTCATCAACAACCCGTTCTGGTGGACCGCCGACGACAAGTTTTTCAACTACGCCGTGATGCACCGGCTGGGGGCCGCGATTCCCAGGACGGTTTTGCTGCCGCAGAAGGGATATCCGGCGGATGTCGACCTGACGCCGGAGTCCCTGCGGAACCTGGCGTTCCCCATCGACTGGGATGCGCTGCTCGATTACGTCGGCCGGCCGGCAATCCTCAAGCCGTATTCCGGCGGCGGCTGGCGGCACGTATACAAGGTGCACGACCGGAAGGAACTGCTCGCCGCCTACGAGGGAACGTCTCCCTATCCGATGACCCTCCAGCAGTTCATCGACTTCGACCGCTACGTCCGGTGTTTCACCTTCGGGAAGACCGACATTACGCCGGTGGCCTACGACCCCAGGGAGCGGCGCTATCTGGTCGATCATGCGTACCTGTCGTCAGAGCTTGGCGCCCGTGTGGTCAAGGACGCGCAGACCATCAATCTGGCGCTGGGGTACGAGATGAACACGATTGAATTCGCCGTCCAGGACGGGATCCCTTACGCCATCGACTATCTCAACTGCGCACCGGACTTCGAGCGTGACCGCATCACCGACTTCTACTTCGATCACGTCGTCGAAAAGATGTCACGGCTGGTGATCGACCGCGCCCTGAACGGCGGCCCGGCGCAGTCCTGGCCGCGCTGGGAAGAGATGCTGGGGGTCGGGACGAGCACGGGGTTCACAGGGGCGCCGGGACTTTCCTGATGGACGCGGTGGCCGAGTGGCACAGGCTGCTCCGGGACGGCCCTGAACTGACGCCGGAGTTCTGGAACCGTCTTGCCGGAGCGATGCGGGAGCGGCGGCTGACGTTCGGCGACCGGGTGCAGTGCCGGGTCGTGCGTCCCTTCTTCCTGAGCGCCGCTGACGAGTTCCGGATACGCGCAGGCTCCGAGACTCTTGCCGCGATCGGCGAGCGCGTGGTGACTGCCGCCCTGGAGGACAGACGGCTCCTGACTGCCCTCGGGGTCACCGGCCCCGAGGAGCGGCTGATCCGGATCGAGCCGGGCTACACCACGGCCAGCACCGCGTCACGGGCGGACGCTTTCATCCTGCCGGAGGCGCTGCACTTTGCCGAGTACAACGCCGAGTCTCCGGCCGGCCCCGCATACACCCAGCGGCTCTGTGAGCTCTTCGACGGGCTCGAGGTGATGGCGCGGTTCAGGAAGGACCACGTGGTGACGTTCCATCGCACGATTCCGCCGCTCCTCGAGGCGCTGATCGAGAGCTACCGGGAGTGGGGCGGACGCGCTTCGCCGCCCACGATCGCGATCGTGGACTGGGGCGAGGTGCCGACATGGACGGAGTTCGAGCTGCTCGCCGAGGCATTCGTCGCTGCAGGAGTGCCGACGGTCGTGTGCGACCCCCGTGAGCTCACGCTGGAGGCGGATGTGCTGTACGCCGGCGGCCAGGCGATCGACCTCGTGTATCGCCGCGTGCTGACGAGCGATGTCCTTTCACGC
>JACCXG010000344.1 GCA_013697225.1 Acidobacteriota bacterium | reverse complement strand
GGCCGGCGTGCTACCGCGTGGCCAGTCGCTTCTCGACTTCGGCGATAGCCGCCTGAATCTGCTCCGTCCGCACGGGATGCGTCGTCGTGACCGCCTGCCGTTCGAGCTCGGCCTTGGCGAGGCGCAGCGACTCCAGTTCCCTCACCCGTTCGGGGTCGAGAGCCGGCGACGCATTGCCCCGCCGCTTGCGTTCCGACTCGCGCTCCTCGATCCGTTCCTGAATGCGCGCATCCGCGTCGACAAGTCCTTCTCCGGAATCACCCATACAACAAGCCTACAATAATCGGGTGCCCAGCGCCGCCGTTTTGACGCAATTTCACCCGGCCGTCGCAGAGTGGTTCCAGGCCTCGTTCGAGGCGCCAACCCCTCCGCAGGCACAGGGCTGGCCGGCAATTGCACGGGGGGACTCCACCCTGATTCTGGCGCCGACGGGCAGCGGCAAGACCCTGACGGCGTTCCTCTGGTGCATCAACCGGCTGATGTTCGAGCCGCCCCGCCCCCCGGAGACGCGGTGCCGCGTCCTCTACATCTCACCGCTGAAGGCGCTGGCGGTCGACATCGAACGCAATCTCCGTGCGCCTCTCGCGGGCATCGCCAACCGCGCGGCCGCACGCGGCGACGCTCACGTGATTCCCTCGGTTGCCGTCCGGACCGGAGACACCCCCGCAGGCGAGCGCGCCCGCTTCCAGCGCGATCCAGCCGACATCCTCATCACGACGCCGGAGTCGCTGTACCTGCTGCTGACCGCCAACGCACGCGAGGCGCTTCGATCGATCGACACGGTGATCATCGACGAGATCCACGCGCTCGTCCCCACGAAGCGCGGCGCCCACCTGGCGCTGTCGCTCGAGCGACTCGAGCACCTGTGCAACGGAATCCAGCGCATCGGCCTCTCGGCCACCCAGCGCCCGCTGGACGAGGTCGCACGGTTCCTCGGGGGAATTGCCAAAAACGCCGAAATTGCCAGGATTGCCAAGATTGACGTTGACACCAACCTGACGGTATCGGGTGCGGCGGATCGGGCCATTCATGACGAGTTCGCGGCGGGCTCGGCGTCCGCCGCGTATCGTCCCGTCACGATCATCGACACGTCGGAGAGGAAGCGCCTGGACCTGCGCATAGAGGTGCCGGTCGAGGACATGGCCCGCATGGGGCAGGCCGACGACATCCCCAGCGGGCCGGCGGCGTCACCGGGGCCGCGCGCGTCCATCTGGACGGCAATCCATCCGCGCCTGCTGGAGCTGGTGCGGGCGCATCAGTCCACGCTGATCTTCGTCAACAGCCGGCGGATCGCGGAGCGGCTGGCGGCGGCGCTCAACGAGCTGGCGGGGGAAGTGCTCGTGCGGTCCCACCACGGGTCTCTCGCGCGTCCGCAGCGGATCGACGTGGAAGACAGGCTCAAGGCCGGACAGATTCGCGGTCTCGTGGCCACTTCCTCGCTCGAGCTCGGGATCGACATGGGGGCGATCGATCTCGTCGTGCAGATCGAAGCGCCTCCCTCCGTGGCAAGCGGCCTTCAGCGGATCGGGCGTGCCGGGCACACCATCGGCGCCGCAAGCCGCGGCATCATCGTGCCGAAGTTCCGCGGCGATCTGATCGCCTGTGCCGCCGTGACCCGCGCCATGCGCGAGTCGAACATCGAGGCGAGCCGCTACCCCCGCAATCCGCTCGACGTGCTGTCGCAGCAGATCGTGGCCATGGTCGGCATGGACGACTGGGACGTCGATTCGCTGTACGCCCTCGTCCGCCGTGCGGCGCCGTTCACCGATCTCGCGCGCGGCATCTACGAAGGGGTGCTCGACATGCTCTCGGGCCGCTACCCGTCCGACGAGTTCGCCGACCTTCGCCCGCGCGTGACGTGGGACCGCCTCAAGAACACGCTCACCGCACGGGAAGGCGCCCGGCGCGTCGCGGTCATCAACGGCGGCACCATCCCCGATCGGGGCCTCTACGGCGTGTTCCTGCAGGGGGAACGCGGACCGGGCGCACGCGTGGGGGAGCTCGACGAGGAGATGGTGTTCGAGAGCCGTGTCGGCGAAACCTTTCTGCTCGGCGCCTCGACCTGGCGGATCGAAGAGCTCACGCACGACCGCGTCCTCGTCTCCCCCGCGCCGGGCGAGCCGGGCAAGATGCCGTTCTGGAAAGCGGACGCCGCCGGGCGCCCCCTCGAGCTCGGGATGTACATCGGCGAGATGATCCGGACGCTGCGCGGGCTGCCTCCGGCCGGTGCGGTCCAGCGCCTCGTGCGGCACCACGATCTCGACGAGCGCGCGGCCGAAAACCTGATGCGCTACCTTGCCGACCAGGAGAGCGCCGCCGGCGTCGTCCCCGACGACCGCACGATCCTGATCGAGCGCTGCCGTGACGAGCTCGGCGACTGGCGCATCTGTGTCATGACCCCTTTCGGCGGACGCATCCACGCCCCGTGGGCGCTGGCTGTCGTCGAGCGCGTGCGCGCCGAGACGGGAGGGGACGTCGAGACGATGTGGACCGACGACGGGTTCGTGGTGAGGTTTCCGGAAACGGAGGAACCTCCGGATACCCGGCTGATGCTCCCGGCGGCCGACGAGGTCGAGGAGCTCGTGCTGCGGCAGCTTGGAGGGTCCGCGCTGTTTGCCGCCAAGTTCCGTGAGGCAGCGGGGCGCGCGCTCCTGCTGCCAAAGCGCAGGCCGGGGGGGCGCAGCCCGTTGTGGCAGCAGCGCAAACGCGCGGCGGACCTCCTTGGCGTGGCGGCACGCTTCGGCTCCTTCCCGATCCTGCTCGAGACCTACCGCGAATGCCTGCGCGACGTGTTCGACATGCCGGCGCTGGTCACGACGCTGCGGCGGGTGGAGCGGCGGGAAGTGAAGGCCGCAACGGTGGATGCGGCCATCCCGTCGCCATTCGCGGCGGCGCTGCTGTTCGGGTACGTTGCCAACTACATCTACGACGGCGATGCACCGCTTGCGGAGCGGCGCGCACAGGCACTCTCGATCGACCAGACGCAGCTGCGGGAACTGCTTGGCGAGGCGGAGCTCCGGGAACTGCTCGATGCCGACGCCATGGCGCAGGTCGAGGCGCAGCTCCAGCACCTCGAAGAGACGTACCGCGCGCGAAGCCTGGACGGCGTGCACGACCTCCTGCTTCGCCTTGGCGATCTCTCGCTGGAGGAGCTCTCGGCGCGCAGCCGGATTGACGCGGCGGCGGCGGGAGCCGAGCTGACACGATCCCGGCGTGCGATAACGGTGAGCATCGCGGGGCAGGCGCGGCTGGTTCCGGTCGAATACGCGGGGCGCTACCGCGACGCCCTCGGGGTGCCGCTTCCAACGGGGCTCCCCGAAGCGCTCCTGCAGCCCGTAACGCAGGCGGGCCTGGACCTTGCCCGGCGGTACGCGCGGACGCATGGCCCTTTCACCACGACAGCCTTTGCGGCACGCTACGGGCTGGGACACGCGACCGCCGAGGGGCTGCTGAAGGATGTGGCTTCGTCCGGAAAGCTGCTCGAGGGGGAGTTCCGCCCGGGTGGGAGCGGGCGGGAGTGGTGCGACGCCGACGTCCTGCAGTCGATCCGCAGACGATCCCTGGCAAAGCTCCGGCGCGAGGTGGAACCGGTGGAGCCGGCGGTGCTCGGGCGGCTCGTCACGTCGTGGCAGGGGCTGGTGCGCCGCCGGACCGGGATCGACGCGCTGCTCGACGCGATCGAAAGCCTGCAGGGCGCCCCGCTGCCGGCGTCGATCTTCGAAGCGGAGATCCTCCCGGCGCGGCTGGAAGGGTATCAGTCCGCCGACCTCGATGCGCTCTCCGCCGCGGGGGAAGTCGTCTGGTGCGGGGTGGAGCCACTGGGGGACCGCGATGGACGGATCGCGCTCTACCTCACCGATCACTTCCCGAGGCTGCGGAGGGCCGTTGAGGCGCCAGCCGCAGGCGCGCGCGAGGAAATCATCCTGCAGAACCTGGCGGCACACGGCGCCTCGTTCTACGCCGACCTGCACCAGGCGGCGGGGGGCGGATATCCCGGCGAGACGGTGGACGCACTGTGGGATCTCGTGTGGAAGGGGCTGGTGACGAACGACACGTTCCACG
>JACCXG010000321.1 GCA_013697225.1 Acidobacteriota bacterium | reverse complement strand
TGTTCGGCAACTACGACGAGAACCTCAAACACCTGGAAGGGCTGTTCACGGTCCGGATCCGCACGAGCGGGCAGGAGCTCGTGGTCGAGGGGGAGACGGCAGACGTCGCGCGAGCCGAACGCGTGCTCGACGGGCTCGCGGCGCTGATGCGCGGAGGCTACAAGCTCGGCAAGGGGGACGTGAAGACCGCCGCCCAGCTCGTGGCACAGGACGATTCCGTCGAGCTGTCGGACTACTTCCTCCGCGGGGCGCCGCGCACCTCGGGCAAACGGCAGGTCCTGCCGAAAAGCGTGAATCAGCGCCGCTATCTCGACGCCATCGAAGCCACCGACATCGTCTTCGGGATTGGCCCGGCCGGAACCGGCAAGACATATCTGGCAATGGCACAGGCGGTATCCTTCCTTCTTGCGAAGAAGGTGAACCGGATCATCCTCGCCAGACCAGCGGTGGAAGCGGGGGAGAAGCTCGGCTTCCTTCCCGGTGATCTCCAGGAGAAAGTGAACCCGTATCTCCGCCCGCTCTACGATGCCCTGTACGACATGCTCGAGGTGGAACGGGCCGAGCGGCTCATCGAGCGTGGAACGGTGGAGGTTGCGCCGATTGCTTTCATGCGCGGCCGCACACTGAACGATGCCTTTGTCATCCTCGATGAGGCGCAGAACACGACTTCGGAACAGATGAAGATGTTCCTCACCCGTCTGGGCTTCGGGTCCAAGGCGGTCATCACGGGAGACATCACCCAGATCGATCTCCCCACCGGCCGGACATCCGGCCTTGTCGAAGCCATGAAGGTGGTCGGGAACATCGAGGGTATCCAGTTCATCCGGTTCGACGAGAAGGACGTCGTGCGGCACCACCTCGTGCAGCAGATCGTCAAGGCGTACGAATCCTACGGTGGATCCCGACAGTAGCCCCCTGCCCCCGCCCCCCTCCCGGCGCTCTGCTGCCTGCAGCCAGGGCGTTCCGGGAGTCTTGCAGGCCTCCGTCACCGATGGTCGGGGCCGTGCCGTGCCGGATGGGGGGCTCGCCCGATGGCTGGCGTCCGTGGCCCCGGCGCGCGCGCGCGGCGAGCTCGGTATCGCGCTCGTCAGCGACGGGCACATCCGCCGGCTGAACCAGACCTACCGGGGGAAGAATGCTCCCACCGATGTGCTCTCGTTCGCGACGGAACCGGAGCCCGTCACCGCAGGCAGGGCCCCGCGTGTGCTCGGCGACATCGTGATTGCCAGGGGCGTGGCCGGGCGGCAGGCTGCTGACATGCGGCACTCTCTCCGCACGGAACTCCGGGTGCTTGCGCTCCACGGCCTGCTGCACCTGCTGGGGTACGACCATGACTCCCCGGACGACAAGGGGCGGATGGCCCGGGTCGAGGCGCGGCTCAGGCGCAAGGGTGGCCTGCGCCAGGGCCTGATCGCGCGCGCACGCCGATGATCCCTGTTCTCCTGCTCCTGCTTGCTGTCGCTGCCGTCTACGTCGGCACCATCGAGACCGCCTTCACCGCACTGATGCGGCTGTCGCTGCGGCTGATGGCCGAGCGGGGCGGCCGCGACGATCGGCTCGGCTTCTATCTCGACGACCCCATCAAGCTGTTTCTCCCCGCCCGGCTGATCCTCGGCATCATCTTCTCGCTGGCGACCATGACCATCGCGATCCTGACGGGGCGCACCGGTTCGCTGCGGTCGATCGGCATGCTGATGCTCTTCGTGGCTGCCTTCATCCTGCTCTGCCAGCACGTCCTGCCGATGCTCATCGCCCGCAAGGATCCGGAGCGTGTTCTCGAAGTGCTGCTGCCCCCCTTCGACGTCGCCGCGCGCATCGTCCAGCCGCTGACCAACGCCCTCGGCCGTCTGGCTTCCTCGGACGCGCGGCGGGAGCGGGCAGCCGGAGGGACGAACGGCACGGTGGAAGACCTGCGCGAGGTGGTCGCCCAGGATCAGGACAACGGCCAGGCGCACCCCATGGAAGGGGACGAACGCCGGCTGCTGCAATCGGTCGTGGACTTCGCCGATACGCTGGTGCGCGAGGTGATGACGCCGCGGCCGGATATCGTCGCGATCAGCGGGGACGCGTCGCTCGAGGAGCTGCGTGCGCTCTTCCGCGAGCAGGAGTACTCGAGGATTCCGGTGTACCAAGAAAACCTCGACAACATCCTCGGGATCGTCTTCGTCAAGGATCTCCTCCTTCTGAACGGAGAGGACGAAGCGCAGGCCGGGCCCGGCCTGCGCCGCATCCTGAGGCCGGCTACCTTCGTGCCCGAGACCAAACGTGTGTCCGAGCTGCTCAAGGAGTTCCAGCGCAAGCAGACGCAGCTGGCCATCGTCGTGGACGAGTATGGCGGGACGGCGGGGATGGTGACGTTCGAGGACCTCCTGGAAGAACTCGTCGGGGAGATCAGGGACGAGTACGATGTGGAGAGCGAGCCGGTCTTCGACGAGGGCAGCGGGTCGTTCGTCTTCAGCGCAAAGGTCAGCTTCGACGAG
Organism: Acidobacteriota bacterium; assembly: GCA_013697225.1. Lineage (GTDB taxonomy): Bacteria > Acidobacteriota > Vicinamibacteria > Vicinamibacterales > 2-12-FULL-66-21 > JACCXG01. The sequence goes on along the minus strand of JACCXG010000321.1, from coordinate 2,949 downwards.
ATTCGTGAGCGCCTGCACGTGGAAATCGAGCCGGAGGGATTCGAGACTGTCGGCGGGTACGTGTTGACCCGCGTCGGTCGTGTGCCCGCCGCCGGCGAATCGTTCGAAGTGGACGGGCTTCTCGTCGAGGTCCTCGAGGCCGAGCGCCGCCGGATTCACAGGGTCAGGGTCAGGCGGGTGGCGCCCACGGCCACATCCGTCGTCAACACCTAGCGCAGGTTCGCGCCGGAGCCGGCACAGGAAGGAACGTCCGTGCGCACGCACATGCGGAGTCTCGTCATCGCTGTTCTGCTGGCGGCCATGCCCGCCCTGGGGGCCCAGCGTGCCCCGTCGGACGTGCTGAAGGTGCCGTTCGAAAGCTATACGCTGCCGAATGGCCTGACGGTCATTCTGTCGGTCGACCGGACCACGCCCACCGTGGCGGTGAACGTCTGGTACCACGTCGGCTCGAAGAACGAATCGGTCGGCCGAACCGGGTTCGCGCACCTGTTCGAACACGTCATGTTCACCGGCTCGGGTCATGTGCCGTATGGGTTGCACGACAAGCTCACGGAGGGGATCGGCGGCTCGAACAACGGCACGACCAACAATGACCGCACGAACTACTACCAGACGGTACCTGCCAATTACCTCGAGACGGTGCTGTGGCTCGAGTCGGACCGGATGGGGTTCCTGCTCGATGCACTCGATCTGGCCAAGCTCGACGCCCAGCGCGACATCGTCAAGAACGAGCGACGACAGGGAGTGGACAACCAGCCTTACGGCCGCGCGTTCGAGATCCTCTCACGTGCCACCTACCCGGAAGGACACCCGTACTCCTGGAGCGTCATCGGGAGCATGGACGATCTGTCCGCGGCCTCGGAAGAAGACGTCAAGAGCTTTTTCAGGTTGTATTACGCCCCGAACAACGCCTACATGGCCATCGTCGGCGATTTCGATCCCGTGCAGGCGCGGGAGTGGGTCGCGAAGTACTTCGGCGGCATCGCACGTGGGGAGCCGATCAAGCGGCCGGTTGCCAGGCCGGTCACGCCCGAAAAGGAGAAACGGCTCGTGTTCGAGGATCGCGTCGAGGTGTCGCGGCTGTACGTCCAGTGGCCGACTGTTGGCGAGCGGGACGACGACCGCTTTGCGCTGGACGTGCTCGCCTCCATCCTGGCGGGTGCGCGCACCGCCCGGCTGACCAAGGCGCTGGTCTATGACGAGCAGTCGGCAGCAAACATCTCCGCGTTTCAGTCCACCAGCGAGGATGCCGGCGAGTTCGCCGTGATCGTGACGCCGCGCCCCGGACATTCGCTCACCGCGATAGAGGCGGCCGCTGACGCCATCATCGCTCGTCTACGAACCGAGGGGCCGACCGAAGAGGAGATCCGAAAGGCGGTCGCCGGCGAGGAGCTGGCATTCATCCGGAGTCTCGAATCGAATCTGGGGAAGGCGTTCCGGCTCGCGGATGGCGCGGCCTACCACGGCGACCCCGGCGCATTCCGGAATGACTATCAGCGGATGCTGGCGGTCACTGCCGCTGATGTCAGGCGGGTTGCCAGCAGATACCTCGGCGCGGGACGCGTCGTGCTGAGCATCGTGCCGACCGGCAGGTCCGGAGAGGCGTCGAACCCGGACGCCAGTACGCGGGTCACCGACTACGATGCACCGAAGCCGCAGGGGGCACCATGAAGATCGTGAAACTGCAGATGCCGCTGACGGGCCTGCTGGCCGTCGTGCTGGTTGCGGGAGTCTTGTCGGCGGGAGGCGGGATTGGCGCTCGGCAGAGCATCGACCGGACGGTCCCGCCCATGCCCGGGAAGGCGCCGGCACTGCGTGTCCCCGAATGGACGAAAGGCACGCTGGCGAACGGCGCTGACTTGATTGTTTCCGAAAAGCACGACCTGCCCCTCGTCTCGTTCTCGATCACCTTCATCGGCGGCGCGGATCAGTTCGAACCTCCGGCCCGGCAGGGACTGGCCTCACTCACGGCCGCTCTGCTCAGCGAGGGAACGAAGACCCTGGACGGAGATGCGCTGTCGAACGCGCTGCAGCTGCTCGGTACGACCGTGTCGGTCAACATCGGGGGAGAGAGCGGCTCCATCGGCTTCGTCTCGACGGCCGACAAGTTTCCCGCCACCCTCGAGATCCTCGCGGACATGCTGGTGAACCCCGTCTTTCCGGACGCGGGGCTCGAACGCCTGCGGGCACAGCGTCTCGTCGCGCTTTCGCAGGCACGGGCGCAGCCCGGTGCGATCGCCAGCCGCGTGTTCCCACAGATCGTCTACGGCACTGAGCACCCGTACGGCCGTGTGGTCACCGAGGAATCCCTCGAGGCGATCACACGCGAGGATGTGCTGGCGTTCCACAAGGCATACTTCCAGCCCGGGCGGGCGCTCGTCACTGTCGTGGGGGACGTCACGCCCGCAACGGTGAGGCCGGTTCTCGACAAGGGGCTTGCTGGGTGGACGCGCGGGGGCGAACGGCCGTCCTTCCGGTTTCCCCCCACGCCTGAACCTCGCAAGACGACGATATTTCTCGTGGACAAACCGGGGGCTGCACAGTCGGTCTTCGCGATCGGGGCGCCGGGACCGCCGAGGACCACCCCCGACTACTTTGCGCTGCAGGTCATGAACACCATTCTGGGTGGCATGTTCCAGGCCCGCCTGAATGCCAACCTCCGGGAGGAGAAGGGGTACAGCTACGGCGTCTCTTCGAACTTCGCTTATGGCAGGGGACCAGGTCCCTTCCGCACGGGAGGGGACATCGTTACAGAGAAGAGCGCGCCGGCGCTCGAGGAGTTCATGAAGGAGCTGCAGGGCATTCTGGGGGCTCGCCCGGTGAGCGACGAGGAGCTTGCTGTGGCAAAGGAATCCCTGATCCAGCGGCTGCCCGGCACGTTCGCATCCGTCAGCGCGATAAACTCCGCCCTGACCACGTTGTGGGTCCAGGAGCTGCCGGACACGTACT
>JACCXG010000298.1 GCA_013697225.1 Acidobacteriota bacterium | reverse complement strand
ACGAACAGGCCGGCAACGGAGGTGAGCACGTGCTGCGTGCCAGGCGCCCAGGCGTCCGGCAGGACGGCGGTCACCTGCCGCTCAGGTGGAGGAGCGTCCTTCGAGCACGCGTCGTCGTGGCGGCTGTCTTCTTTGCCGTCGCCACGGCCGGGATCGAGGCCCGCCTGATATATCTGCAGGTCTTCCAGCACACCAGCATGCAGGCCCTCGCCGACCGGCAGCACAACCGGATGATAGCGGCGCCGGCCAAACGCGGAGAGATCGTCGATCGGAACGGGAATTCGCTCGCGTACAGCGTGGACGTGGACACCATCGTGGCGGACCCGTCGGATATCGACGATCCCGACGGCGTGGCGCGCCAGGTCTGTGCCGCACTCCGGTGCGACAAACGCGATCGGGAGGACATGGCGCGGAACCTCCGCCGCAACTCCCAGTTCGCGTATCTCGCCCGGAAGATCTCAGCCGAAGGGGCACAGCGCGTCCGTGACCTGAACCTCAAAGGGATTGCCCTGGTCAAGGAGAGCCGTCGCTTCTACCCCAAGAAGGAGCTCGCCGCACACGTGCTCGGGTACGTGGGGCTCGACAACACCGGCCTGGCAGGCCTGGAGCACACCTACGACACCCAGGTGCGCGGCCGTGAGGGGAAGATCCAGATCCTGAACGATGCACGGCAGCAGGCGCTCCACAGCCGCGTGGAGCGGCCGCCGACCGCCGGCGTCTCTCTCGAGCTGACGATCGACCAGTACCTCCAGCACATCACGGAGCGGGAGCTGCGCATCGGCGTCGAAGAGAACCGCGCCGCCGGCGGAACCGCCGTCGTCATGGATCCGGCGAGCGGGGAGATTCTCGCCCTCGCCAACTGGCCGACCTTCAATCCGAATTCCTACGGCCGGTCGGAGGAGAGTGCGCGGCGGAATCGCGCCACGCAGGACCTGTACGAGCCGGGCTCTACCTTCAAGGTCGTCACCGCATCGGCCGCACTGGAGGAGGACGTCATCGGCTCGGAAGATCCGATCGACTGCGCCCCCGGGCACATTGCGTTCGGCAGCCGCGTGATTCGCGACGTGCATGCCTATGGTGTGCTCTCGTTCAACGACGTGATCGTCAAGTCGAGCAACGTGGGGGCGATCAAGGTCGGTCTTCGCCTTGGACCGGAGCGGCTCGGCCGATACGTGAGTCGTTTCGGATTCGGGCAGGCAATTGGTCCTGATTTCCGGGGGGAGAATCCGGGGATCGTCTGGAACCCCGCGCGGCTGGATTCGAGCGCACTGGCGTCCCTTTCGATGGGCTACCAGGTTGGCGTCACCCCGCTGCAGATGGCCGCGGCCGTGAGCTCAATCGCGAACGGCGGTTCCCTCGTCGAGCCCCGCGTCCTCCGGGCGTTCATCAAGGACGGCGCGCGGACTCCCGTGGCCCGCAAGGTGCTGCGCCAGACGGTCTCCGCAGATACCGCCGCCGAGCTGACCTCCATCATGGAGTCGGTGGTGGAGCGCGGCACTGGAAAGTACGCGCAGATTGCCGGCTATACGATCGCCGGCAAGACCGGTACGGCCGCAAAGCTGGTGAACGGCCATTACTCGAAGTCCGAGTACAACGCCTCCTTCGTCGGATTTGTGCCCTCCCGCCAGCCTGCGCTGACGATCATCGTGCTCATCGACACACCGCGGGCCCGCGGCTACTACGGGGGGGCGGTTGCCGCTCCAGTGTTCAAGCGGATAGCAGAGGCCTCGCTTCGCCACATGGGCATCGGTCCTACGATCAACGCACCCTCGCCCGTTCTTGCCGCGCAGTATGCGACCGACGGTTCTGCTTTCCTCCCGCGCGCGGCGTTCGAGGGGGAAGTGGTGGGAGCTGCACTGCCGTCGCCTGAAGCTGGCGTGATGCCGGATCTCCGGGGGCGAAGCGCGCGCGAGGCGCTGCGGACGCTGACGCGGATCGGCGCGACGGCCCGCGTGCTCGGCCAGGGGTTTGTCGTCGAACAGTCCCCGCGCGCCGGCGAACCCCTCGACCCCGGGGAGGTGGCGCTCCTGGTTCTCGATCGGCGAATCGCGGATGCCCGGAGCGGGACGCCTTGACGCTTGGCACGCTCCTCCAGGCCTGGTCCGATCGGTCCGGCAGCAGCATCGAAAGGCTGACGGCCGAATCGGAAACGGTCACCGTGTCGGGTATCACGTACGACTCCCGGCGGGCCCGGACGGGATCCGTCTTCGTGGCGCTGAAGGGGCTGCGATCCGACGGCACGGAGTTCGCCCGCGACGCCATGGGCCGAGGTGCGGTTGCGGCCGTCTCCGAGGTGGTGGCCCCGCCCGGCACGGCCCGTCCCTGGATTCAGGTCAGGGATGCGCGGCTCGCGCTCGCAGCGCTCTCGGCCATCTACTACGGCGATCCCAGCGAACGCCTGTCGCTCGTGGGCATCACAGGCACCAACGGGAAGACGACAACGGCCTATCTGCTGGCCTCAATCTTTGAAGCGGCCGGAATTCCGTGCGGCCGCCTGGGAACGGTCGCCCATCGAATAGGGCACCGCGAAATCGCGGCGGAGCGCACCACCCCTGAAGCGCCGGAGCTCCAGGCGATGCTGCGCGACATGCTCGCGCAGGGCTGCGGGGCATGTGTCATGGAGGTGTCGTCGCACGCCCTGGCCCTCAAGCGCGCCGACTACCTGCGTTTCGCCGCCGCCGTCTTCACGAATCTCACCAGGGATCACCTCGACTTCCACCGCAACATGGAGGAGTACTTCGCCGCCAAGCGGCGCCTCTTCGAGTTGCTGCCCGACGACGGTGTCGCCGTCGTCAATCTCGACGATCTCCGAGGGGCCGAGCTGGTCCGGACGGCACAGCGGGCCGTCACCTACGGCATGGCGCCGTCGGCCGATGTGTCACTCGTGCGAGCCGATTCGTCGCTCGCGGGTCTGGAGCTCGATGTCCGCACTCCCCGGGGCGCTCTGCGTCTGCGATCGCGGCTGGTCGGCCGGGCGAACACCTACAACATCCTTGCGGCTGTGGCCACGGCCGGGGCCCTCGATCTGCCCTTCGACGCCATCGAGCGGGGCATCGCCGACCTCACCACCGTTCCGGGGCGCTTCGAGCTGGTCTCGGGCCCGCGCGACGAGGTCAAGGTCGTCGTCGACTATGCCCATACCGACGACGCCCTGAAGAACCTGCTGGAGACGGCACGTCCCCTGGCCAGCGGACGCATCATCACGGTGTTCGGGTGCGGGGGGGACCGCGATCAGACCAAGCGTCCGCTGATGGGCGCCGTAGCGGCACGCCTGAGCGACGTGATAATCGTCACGTCAGATAACCCGCGTTCCGAGGATCCTGTGCAGATCATCGAGCAGATCAGGCGCGGGATCGACTCGCGTGTGGAGCGCGGGGCCACCCCGCGGGGCCGCACCGCGGCGCGCGACGTGCGGTGTCTCTCGGTTGTCGATCGCGCGGAGGCCATCGCGCGGGCCGTGAGGGACGCCGTCGAAGGGGACCTCGTACTGATTGCCGGCAAAGGACACGAGAAATACCAGGTGGTGGGGGATCGTGCGCTTCCGTTCGACGATGTCGCGGTCGCCAGGGGGGCGCTGGAGCGCCGCCGGACCGGGAGCAAGGTGTCCTGACCCGTGGAGCCCCTTCCCGTGAGCGCAAGTGACGTGGCCAGGGTGACCGGCGGACGAATCGTGCAGGGAGACCCCGCTGCAACGGTCGGCCGTGTGTCGATCGACTCGCGGGCGATCGGGTCGGGCGACCTGTTCGTGGCCATCGCCGGCGAGCGCCACGATGGGCATCGCTTCGTCTGCGATGCGCTGCGAGGTGGCGCCATGGGCGTGGTCGTGCGGCGCGGCGTTGTCGCCGGCGTGCCGGGAAGCCCGGCGCTGATGATCGAGGTGGATGACACCACGACCGCCTTGCAGGACCTGGCCCGCGAGGTTCGCCGCCGCTCCGGGACCACGGTCGTGGCGATTACCGGCAGTGCAGGCAAGACGACAACAAAGGAGATCGCGGCCCAGTTGCTCTCGACCCGGTACACGGTCTTCCGCAACACGGGCAACTTCAACAACCATATCGGTCTTCCACTTTCCCTCCTCGAGCTGGGAAGCCGCCCGCAGATCGCGGTGGTGGAGCTCGGCATGAACCATCCCGGCGAGATCCGGACGCTCGTTGGCGTCGCGGAGCCGGAGGTCCGCGTGTGGACGAACGTGGGGGACGCGCACCTGGGGTTCTTCGAGTCGGCGGATGCGATTGCGGACGCGAAAGCCGAGCTGCTGGAGTCGGCACGCCCCGGGGACGTCCTGGTCGTCAACGCCAACGATCCCCGCGTCATGCAGCGGGCCCGCTCCTTCAGTGGAAAGGTCATCACCTTCGGGATCGATGTTGACGCGGACGTCTGCGCGACGGCCGTCACGCACCGCGGCGTGGAGGGCATGGAGGCGGACGTCACCACCGCGGCAGGATCCGGGCGTCTTCGGACGCCGCTGCTCGGCCTCGGCAACCTCGGCAACCTGCTCTCCGCGATGGCGGTCGGCACGCACTTCGACGTGCCGCTCGACCGGATGCTGCAGGAGGCGTCGCGGCTTGCGCCCGCCCGTCACCGGGGGGAGCTTCTGCGCCTGCCCGGCGGTGTCACGCTGATCGACGATTCTTACAACTCGAGCCCCGCGGCCTTGAAGCGCGCGCTGGAGACGGTGGCGTCAGCCACGGGGAGCGCCAGGAAAGTGGCGGTGCTGGGCGAGATGCTGGAGCTCGGGGGACACGCCGAGCGCCTCCATCGCGAGTGCGGTCGCGCGGCCGCCGGTGCGGGGCTGGATCTGCTCGTGACCATAGGCGGTGCGCCCGCGCGCGCGATGGCGGAGGAATCGGTGGCCGCCGGCATGCCCGAGCGCAGCGTGGCTCACGTGCCGACGAACGAGGAAGGAGCCGTCGCTGCCTTAAAAAAGGTGCGCCCCGGCGATCTCGTGCTGGTGAAGGGGTCCCGCGGAATCGGGACCGATCTGGTGGTGGAGCGGCTGAAAGAGGAGTTCGCCTGAATGCTCTACTACCTGCACTACCTGAGCGAGTACTTCCCGGTGGTCAACGTCACCAGGTACATCACCTTCCGCACCGCTGCGGCAAGTTTGACCGCGCTCGGGATCGGGTTGTTCCTCGGCCCGTGGATGATCCGGAAGCTGCAGGAATTCCAGATCGGGCAGGTGATCCGCCAGGAGGGGCCGGCCACCCACCGCACGAAGGCCGGCACCCCGACCATGGGAGGGCTGCTGATCCTGACCGCGGCGCTGGTGCCGACGGTGTTGTGGGCGGATCTGACGAATGGCTTCGTCTGGATTGCCGTGCTGTCGACGGCTGCCTTCGGGGGAATCGGCTTCGCTGACGACTACATGAAAATCGTCCGGAGCTCCCATCACGGGCTGCTGCCCCGCTACAAGATTGCCTGGCAGCTCGCGGTGGGGCTCTGCGTCGGGATAGCCCTGGTCCTGTTGAACGCCGAGGATCAGTACAGTACCCGGCTGATTTTCCCCTTCTTCAAGCGGTTGATCCCTGACATCGGCTGGTTCTATGTGCCGTTCGCGGTGCTGGTGCTGGTCAGCGCAACCAACGCCGTGAACCTCACCGACGGGCTGGATGGACTGGCTATTTCCGTCTTTGCGGTTGCCGCCGCCGCCTTCACGGCGCTCGCGTATGTCTCCACCCATCGTGAGTTCGCAAACTACCTGCAGCTCGTGCGGCTCGATTCGGCCGCCGCGGAACTCACGGTGTTCTGCGGAGCGCTCGTCGGCGCGAGCCTCGGGTTCCTGTGGTGGAACTCCTACCCGGCGGACATCTTCATGGGGGACGTCGGTTCGCTCGCGCTCGGCGGCGCACTCGGCACCGTGGCCCTCCTCATCAAGCAGGAGTTCCTGCTGGTGCTCGTCGGCGGCGTGTTTGTCCTCGAGGCGCTCTCGGTGATCATCCAGGTCGGCTCGTTCAAGATGACCGGAAAGCGGGTGTTCAGGATGGCCCCGCTCCATCACCATTTCGAGCTCAGCGGATGGAGCGAGCCGAAGGTGATCTCGCGCTTCCTGATCATGGCCATCATTTTTGCGCTCTTCAGCCTCACGAGCCTGAAACTCCGATGAAGAAGGGTGCCGGCTTCTCCGTACGTGGCAAGCGGGCCGTCGTCGCCGGGGCGGCGCGCAGCGGGATCGGGGCTGCGATGCTGCTCGCCCGCCGGGGCGCGAGCGTCACGCTGAGCGACGTGCGGGAGGAGATCGAGGATGCCGGCGAGCTCGAGACAGCCGGCGTGACGGTCGAGCTCGGCGGGCATACGCAGGCCACGTTTGCCGCTGCCGACCTGATCGTGCTGAGTCCTGGTGTACCGGCACACCAGCCGGTCATCGCCCGCGCTCGCGAAGCGGGGATCCCGGTTATCGGCGAACTCGAGCTCGCATCCCGCTGGCTTGCGGGTCGGGTCATTGCCATCACCGGCACCAAAGGGAAGTCGACCACCACAACCCTGACAGGACGGATGCTGGAGTCGGGAGGCCACAAGGTTCTCGTCGGGGGAAACATCGGGCTGGCACTGAGCGCCCAGGTCGACGAGTCGACGGCCGAGACGATCCACGTCGTGGAGACCAGCAGTTTTCAGCTCGAGGGCACGCAGACGTTCCACCCCTGGGTTGCCGTCCTGCTGAACTTCTCCCCCGACCATCTCGACCGTCATGCAACGGTGGAGGAGTATGCGGCCGCCAAGGCGCGCATCTTTGCGAACCAGTCCGCGTCGGACTGGGCCGTGCTCAACGCGGACGACCCAGGGTCGGTTGCTCTGGCCGCACACGCCCCGTCACGGCGCCTGCTCTTTTCGATGACGGCCGGACTTGCAGACGGAGTCGTGCTGGAGGGCGACACCATCGTGCGGCGCTCGGGAGAGAACCGCGAGCCCCTCGTGCCGCTGAGCTCAGTGCGACTCATAGGACGGCACCTGATCGCCGACGTGATGGCTGCGGCGGCAGTCGCGTCCATCGTGGGAGTTCCTGCCCGCGCGATGACCGCGACGGTGGAAGGGTTCACCGGGCTCGAGCACGCGCTGGAACCTGTGACGGAGATCGCCGGGGTGCGCTTCGTGAACGATTCGAAGGCGACCAACATCGAAGCCGCGAGACGGGCCATCGAAAGTTTCGGAACGGGAGTGGTCGTCATTCTCGGCGGCCGCTACAAGGGAGGGGACT
>JACCXG010000288.1 GCA_013697225.1 Acidobacteriota bacterium | reverse complement strand
TTCGACAACGCGCCTGACTTTCCCAGGTTCAGCGCGAAGTACCGAAGCTGCCCGCGCCTGGTGAAGTCGCCGGCATTGGTGCTGAGCGGCACGTCCGCGTAGCTCCAGGCGTCGGCAAAGTGCTCGCCGCTCCTGAGCACATGTTCCTCGCTCGTTCCGTCCGCGAACTGGACGAGGACCTTCATCGCCGGCTTGCCCCGCGCCTGGTCGCCGCCCGCCGGCCAGGCCCAGCCCCCCACCCCCCCAAGAAAGTGCAGGCTTGCTGCCGTTACCGACGTGGCAATCTCGACCCGCTGCGGGAACTCGTCAGACAGGCTCCCCTGCCCCGGGCCTCCCTTCAAGGCAATGAAGTTGGCGCCTGTCGATGACCTGGCGGGGTCCATGACGAAGAACGGCACACCTTCGACCGTTACATCACCAAACCTGTGCAGCGTCACCGTCTCGTCGCGGTCCTCTTCCCGCCGGAAGCCGCGGCGGCTGTCGGCCGTGTAGGCGGTACGCAGGTCAACGAGACGGAACTTCTGATCCCCGCCGGCAAGGAAGGTGAGGATGTCGCGCAGCGCTTCTCCCCCAAGCCCCTCCAGCCCCTCGGGCATGAGCGAGAGGCGCGTGTTCTCGCGCGTGGCGATGTCTTCCTTCCGGATCTCCACGTCACCGGCGGGGCTGCGCAGCGTGATGCCTGCCGCATTCTCACTGGCGATCACGCCAACGAACGTCTCCCCCTTCTTCGTGGTGACGTTCCACTGCCAGAAGCTTGGATCCACCTCCCGGTTCGGATCGACGATGTGCGCCAGGAGCTCGGCGCGGCCGTGTGCGCCCATCCCGTTCAACGGCGGCCCGACATCGCTCGTCCCGAGATCCCCGAGCCTGTGACACCCCGCACACGCGCCGGTGAACAGGGCTTTGCCTCTCTCGGCATCCCCTGGCTTCTCGACCTCCGGCAGGAGCGCGGCAATGATGTCCGGCTTCCCGCCGGCAGCGGTGAGGCTGTCGAGCGATGCGGCTGCCTGGGAGGCTACCTTCCGGTCCGGATGCGTCCGCAGCCGCGCGAGGTTTCCGGGACCCAGTCTGGCCGCAGAGATCGTGCCGTCCTTGAGGGCGGCGAGCAGCGCGAGCGACGCCTCGGGGCGGCGCACGATCTGGTCGAAGATGGGCGTCGAGTTCGTCCGCGCCAGCGAGGCGACGAGCAGCGCGTCCACGTCGCTGCCGGCCTGTTCCCCAAGCGTGGCAAGGAGGCGTGTCTTCAGGGCGTCCGCCAGCGCAGGGTCCGCGAGCATGGACCCGATTACCCCAAGGACCTCGGCACGACGCTCGGGCACGGCAATCAGACTCGCCGCAAGGTCCACACCACGCTCACCGCTTGTCCCGGCGGAGTTGAGCTCCGTGAGAAAGCCGCGCGACCGCCGTTCCGCGGCGGTCCGCAGCGCCCCCGCCTTGTCCCACTTTGCAATAACCGGCAGCACTACGGCGCCCGTGTCGGGGCTGTCGAGCAACGTCTGCAGCGCCTGTGTCGTCGCGGCGTCGACGGGGATCGATCCCCCCTCCATGCGTGCAATCGCCCGCACCACCGGCAGCTTGAGCGCTCTCGCCGACGGACCGGCGCCAGCCGCCAGGATCAGCAGACGCGAGGCGTGGTCCGGCAAGGCTCCAGGGGCAATGGCCCCGACGAGGTCCCCCAGCCCCTCGGGCTCCTGGTGCGTGAAGGCCGCCTCAATGTACGCCGGCTCCTGTCCGGAGGCAGCAGCAACGATCGCCGAGCGCGTCCAGTTGTCTGACGCCGCCGCGAACGTATCGAGCAGAGCCGTCCGGTCCGCCACCGTTGTCGCGACCCGTGCCTCCTCGTAGAGCGCAAGCGCCCGGCTGCCCATAGGTCTGCTCATCGCGGCGACGCGCGCATCGGAGGCATGATTCTCCCGCGCCAGACGCCAGGCCGTGCCCTTGACATGCGCGTTCGGGCTCGTCTCCATGGTTCTGATCAACGACGGAAGATCGGTGCGATCCAGCACCGGCACGTCCAGCTTCGCCGCACGCTTGTGCTGCACGCGCCAGATCCGCGCGAAGTAATGATCCCGGTCGGGACGCACCGCCGCGTTGGCCGGGCCGTGCAGCGGCCCGCGCGTGTCGTTGTGGATCACCGCCTGGTTGTAGAAATCCACCACGTACAGCGCGCCGTCGGGGCCGACGCGGGTCTCGATGGGCCGGAACCAGAGGTCACGGCTGCGTATGAACTCGGTGTCCTCGCGGCCGAGCTCCTTACGCGTCGTGTAGCTCACCCCCTCGGGAATCACGAACTGGTGGTGGACGATGTTCAGCGTCGGCTCGCCGGTGAAGTAGGCGTAGCGCCACTCATCGGGCCAGGCGCCCCCTTCGTAGATGGCGCACCCCGCGGCCGCCGTGAACTGCCCCACCTGATCGATCTGCACGTACGCCTGCTCGGGCCAGGACATCAGGGGAAACGTCTTCTGACCGGTGATCATTCCGTTGCCGGACGTGGTGGCCGGCAGCCGTCCCTTTGCAAGGACGTGCTCGGGCAGCACCGTGTGGAAGAGCACCGTGCCGCTCGTCGGCTGCGTCCAGAACACCTGCCCGTCCCACGTGATGTCAAGCCCCCAGGTATTGCCGTTCCGGCTGCTGTACTGCTCGAATGCGCTCCCGTCAGGCTTGAAGCGAACGACCCCGCTGCCATCACGGCCGAACTCCTTCGTGCCGTCCGGGGAGGTCACCATCCCCGTGCTGTAGCCGTGCGTGGCATAGACCCAGCCGTCGAGCCCCCAGCGCAGGTTGTTGATGACGGCGTGCGTGTCGACGATTCCAAGCCCGGTGTAGAGCTTCGTGCGCCGGTCGGCAACTTCATCGCCGTTGGTGTCTTCGAGGAACCAGATGTCGGGGGACGTCGCGGCAATCACACCGCTCTTGTAGAGAACGAACCCCGTGACCAGCTCCAGCTTGTCGGCAAACACGTGCTTGCGATCCATGACGCCGTCGCCATCGCTGTCCGAGAGGATCGAGATACTGTCTTCAGGATCGCGCGTCTGCGCCGCAGGCTGGAGTGAACCCGAGTCCTTCCAGGCGGCGGTATTCAGCGCCCGGCGGCCGTTCGGGTACTCGGGGGTTTCGGAAACCCAGAGCCGTCCCTTCTCGTCCCAGTCGATGTTCATCGCCTTGCTGATCAGGGGCTCAGCGGCCACGAGTGACAGATCGAACTCCGGATGGACCTCTATCGTTTCGGCAGCCCGTGCCGGATGAACCGGCCCCCCGTCCACATATCTGAGGTTGTCGCCGAGCTCGTTTTCGTTCAGAAGGGCATCGACATTCGGGCGCCGTCCGGCCCAGGCGATGCCCCGCAGCAGAATGGCCCGGTAGTTCGGACGGTTGAAGTTCTCGTACAGGTGGCCGGGAATGGAGACGAACGCACGATAGGGAGTGCGCCCGCCTTCGGCCGTCCGCTCGTAGGTCCACATCTGGGGCTGGATGTCGTAGATGCTGACGCGCTTCCCTGCCCCGGT
>JACCXG010000286.1 GCA_013697225.1 Acidobacteriota bacterium | reverse complement strand
GCGATCTGCTCTCCCTGACCGCTCCCTCCCACCACCACCCCGAGGTCCGCCCGCCGATCCACGACGGCGCGGCCCACCGCAGCACAGATGGCAGGGTAGTCGACCGGATCGGTCGTGTACGTGCCGAGATCATCCACCTGGTGGCCGAGCCGCCCGATCGCCCCCGCGAGATGCGCCTTCAGCGCAAACCCCGCGTGATCGGCACCGATCGCGATCCGCATGGTGTGGAATTATAGCTGTTAAGGAGTGGTGCATGTTTCCCTCAGTTGCAATCAGCCGCCGCGGTGACGACCGGATCCGGAACGGGCATCCCTGGATTTACCGATCCGACGTCACCAGGGCGGACGCGGAGGCTGGCGCCATGGTCCGGGTGCTCGACAGCCGCGGCCGGACGGCAGGCTACGCACTCTACAGCGACCGTTCGGAGATCAGCCTGCGGATGTTCACGCGCGGTCCCGACGCACCGACTGAAGCCACCTGGCGGGAGCGGCTGGAGGGGGCGATCGGCTTCCGTAAGACCCTGGAGATTGAGGGGGCGGCCTTCCGCCTCGTGCACGGCGAAGCGGACCTCCTGCCGTCACTGGTCGTGGACCGGTACGGCGACTGGCTCGTGCTTCAGGCGCTCTCCCAGGGAATGGACCGGATGCTCCCGCAGATCACCAACCAGCTCGTGGAGCTCGTGGCGCCCACCGGCATCCTCGGCCGGAACGATCCGCGGGTGCGCGGGCTCGAAGGGCTGGAGACGCGTGTCGACGTGCTATACGGCAGTGTCCCCGAGAGCATCGACGTGCAGGAAGGCACGGTGAGCTACAGCGTGGATCCCTACCATGGCCAGAAGACCGGGCTCTTTCTCGACCAGCGGGAGAACCGCGTGGCAGCCGCCCGCTACGCGCGCGGCCGGCTGCTCGACGCCTTCAGCTACAACGGTGGTTTCGCGCTCTCGCTGGCGCCACGCTGCGATGAGGTGCTGGCAGTCGATATTTCCGAGGCGGCGGTACAGCAGATCCGCCGCAACGCCGAACGGAACGGTCTCGGCGCCGTCGTCCATGCGCGGGCGATGAATGTGTTCGACGAGCTGCGCGAGCTCGAACGCCGCGGCGAGCGCTTCGACACGATCGTCCTGGACCCTCCAGCCTTCGCGAAGAACAAGGCGGCCGTGGCCAAGGCGCTCTCCGGCTACAAGGAGATCAACCTTCGTGCCCTGAAGCTCCTCGTGCCGGGAGGGTTCCTGATCACCTGCAGCTGTTCGTACAACGTCAGTGAAGGGGCATTCGCGGAGGTGCTTGCGCAGGCGGCGCTCGACGCACGCGCCGACATCGCCGTCGTCGAAAAGCGCATGCAGGCGCGGGACCACCCCGTACTGCTCACCGTGCCGGAGACCTACTATCTGAAGTGCTTCATCCTCAGGAAGCTGGCATGACCCGCCGGTTGCTGCCCCTTTCGGCAACCTGCTAAGATCCGCCTATGCGATCCAGCCTGCCCCCGCTGCAGTCCGCGGATTTTGCCGCCGCGTTTCCGCGTTCGACCAAGGTACACGTGGAGTCCGGCAGGGTGTCCGTGCCCATGCGGCAGATCTCTCTCACCAACGGAGAGGCGCTGCGCGTCTACGACACCAGCGGGCCGCAGGGAATTGATCCCCGCGAGGGTCTGCCGCGCCTGCGTGAGCCATGGGCCGCTCCGCGCCGGGGCACCGGAGGCGTGACGCAGCTGCACTTCGCCAGGAAGGGGGTCGTCACCCCCGAAATGGAGTTCGTGGCGATCCGCGAAGGGTTCGATGCGGAGTTCGTGCGGTCGGAAGTAGCTCGCGGGCGGGCCATCATCCCCGCCAACGTCAATCACCCCGAGCTGGAGCCGATGATCATCGGCCGCAACTTCGCCGTGAAGGTGAATGCGAACATCGGCAACTCCGCCGTGAGCTCGTCGATCGACGAAGAAGTGGAGAAGCTGCGCTGGGCAACGCTCTGGGGCGCGGACACGGTGATGGACCTCTCGACAGGGCGCGACATCCACCAGACCCGCGAGTGGATTCTGCGGAACTCCCCCGTCCCGATCGGCACGGTCCCCATCTACCAGGCACTCGAGAAGGCCGGAGGCCGGCCGGAAGACCTGACCTGGGAGATGTACCGTGACACGCTGATCGAGCAGGCCGAGCAGGGTGTGGACTACTTCACCGTCCACGCCGGCGTCCTCCTCCGGTACATCCCGATGACCGCCCGGCGTGTGACTGGCATCGTGTCGCGCGGAGGATCCATCCTGGCCCGGTGGTGCCTCGCGCACCACAAGGAGAACTTCACCTACACGCACTTCCGCGAGATCTGCGAGATCATGCGCACGTACGATGTGTCGTTCTCGCTCGGCGACGGCCTCCGGCCGGGGTCCATCGCCGACGCCAACGACGAGGCGCAGTTTGCGGAGCTCAGGACGCAAGGGGAGCTCACGCGGATCGCCTGGGAGTACGACGTGCAGGTGATGAACGAAGGCCCCGGCCACGTCCCCATGCATCTCATCAAGGAGAACATGGAGAAGCAGCTCGAGTGGTGCAGCGAGGCGCCGTTCTACACCCTCGGTCCGCTGACCACCGACATCGCCCCGGGGTACGACCACATCACCTCGGCGATCGGCGCCGCACAGATAGGCTGGTACGGCACGGCGATGCTGTGCTATGTGACGCCCAAGGAACACCTCGGGCTCCCGGACCGCAACGACGTCAAGGCCGGCGTCATTGCGTACAGGATTGCTGCTCATGCCGCCGACCTGGCCAAGGGACATCCACGTGCCCAGGGATGGGACGATGCCCTGTCGAAGGCGCGATTCGAGTTCCGCTGGGAGGATCAGTTCAACCTGTCGCTCGACCCCGTCACGGCCCGTGCCTACCACGACGAGACGCTGCCGGCGGAGGGGGCCAAGGTGGCGCACTTCTGCTCCATGTGCGGGCCCAAGTTCTGCTCGATGGAGCTGACACAGCAGGTGCGTGCAATGGCAGCCGAGGGCATGGCGGAGAAGTCGCGGGAGTTCCGTGACAAAGGTGGCGCCATCTATCTGTCGGCCGAGCAGGAACCCGGTTCCTGACTCCTTCTTCTCGTGTAAGGGAGCGAATATGACCGACATCACGCTCGAGCGGGCCCGCACGGCGCTCGAGGCTGCCTTGAGGCGCGCCGAGAAAATCGGCGTCCGGATGAACATCGCCATCGTCGATGCCGGAGCCAATCTGAAGGCGTTTCATCGAATGGACGGCGCGTGGCTCGGGTCCATCGACGTGGCAATCAAGAAGGCGCGGACGGCCCGCTTTTTCGACATGCCGACGGGAGAGCTCGGGAAACTGACTCAGCCCGGGAAGGACCTGTACGGAATCGAGCACTCGAACGGCGGGCTGATTACGTTTCCCGGCGGCGTTCCGCTGAAGGACGGCAGCGGAGCGGTAGTCGGCGCAATCGGGGTGTCAGGGGGCATGGTCGACCAAGACCACGATGTGGCCTCGGCGGGAGCCGACGCCCTCTAGCGGCCGCTTCCCGCACCTTCCGGTGCGGGCACGAGCTGAATCACCGTGCGATAGCGGGTGGGGGGGGCGCCGGGCTTCAGGTCCAGGTACCCTTCGGAGCCTCCCCACGTGTAATCCTTCACGGTGATTCCCGGCGGAAACGCCATGGAATCCTCCCGGAACCGCCCCACGTCGAACATGTGAATCGGCGGCTGGTCGTAGACGAGCGTGCCGCGCTGCTTGAGGGCGGTGCGGTAGTACGCCACGATCTGGGCAAAATCCACGTTCGTGCCGAAGAGGAAGTAGCGCTGGCCGCGGCCCGCGTCGAAGGACGTGAGGAACTGCGCGCCAGGGTAGATGGGCATGCCGAGCGTCCCCTCGGTCGGTTCGCCAGCCGCTCCTTGCACCGCCGGGGGCTGAGCCGAGGGGGGAAGCACCTTCGGGGGAGGGGCGTCGTCTGGCGGGGGTGGGGGCTGGGGCCGTGAGGGTGTTCCCGGTCTGGGGAACGGCTGCGGCGTCTGCGCGTTGGCGCCTGATGCCGCCGCGGTGCCGCCCGCCAGCAGTACGAGCGCCAGCAGGAATCCTCGGCACATCATCCCGCGATTATACCTTCGACCTCACCTGCCGCGGGGCTGAAGCTCCGGGCGAAGGCAGGAACTCGGCGCCGTAATCGGCGCGGGAGCGCTCGCCAATCGAAGCCGGCGAGTTACAATAGATGCATGGCGAACGGACTCAAGACGGCACTGCTGCTCGGGCTCCTCAGCGGCATGCTGCTGCTCATCGGCGATTTTTTCGGAGGAGCACAGGGCCTCGTCATCGCGTTCGGGATCGCGGTGGTGATGAACATGGGGTCGTACTGGTTCTCGGACAAGATCGTCCTGCGGATGTACAAGGCGCAGGAGGTAGGTCCGACACATTCGCTGTACCAGATGACCGAGCGGCTGGCGCGCCAGGCCAACCTCCCCATGCCCAAGGTCTACCTGATTCCTGATCAGTCACCCAACGCCTTTGCGACGGGCCGGAACCCGCAGCATGCGGCGGTCGCGGCGACGGAGGGGATCATGCGGGTGCTCGAACCACACGAGCTCGAAGGGGTCATCGCGCACGAGCTCGCACACGTGAAGCACCGCGACATCCTGATCGGGTCGGTGGCTGCCACCATCGCTGCGACCGTCATGATGGCAGCACGCATGGCGATGTACGCCGGGATGTTCAGCGGCGGCCGGGACGATCGAGGGGGCCAGAGCAATCCGATCGCGATGCTCGCAATGATGATCCTCGCCCCTATTGCCGCCATGCTGATTCAGATGGCCATCTCGCGCTCGCGCGAGTTCGCCGCCGATGCCGGTGCGGCCCGGATGACCGGAAACCCCTACGCGCTCGCGGATGCGCTCCGGAAGATCGAGGCGGTTGCGCGGCGCACGCCGCTCGAGGCGAACCCGGCCACCGCCCACATGTTCATCATCAAGCCGTTCACGGGCGGCGGGCTGGCGTCCCTTTTCAGCACGCACCCACCGACGGAAGCACGCATCCAGGCGCTGCTGCAGGGTATCCGGTAAGGAATTCCCTCCCGTCTGTGGGTGAACGAGGGTCCCCGGCCGCCATTTCCGCGGACCGGGGATTTTCTTGAGCCCCTCTCGATTGCCCTGTCCAGGGCACTGTTTCTTCCACTTTAAGCAAAGAAAGCCGGGACGGCTTGGCGTTGGCCTGCCTCTTGCTGAATACAAGGCAGCTGACTGCCCGGGGGCGGGCGCGAGAAGTGGAGGCGGCCGTGGAAGATTTCGACATTCCGCAGAACAAATTGGCTGACTCAGCGGAACGCGTCGTGGACCGTGCACTCGACGAGGCGAGGCGCCGCGAGCATGCGCTGCTGACGAACGAACATGTCTGCCTCGGCTTTGCCCAGGTGGAGTGGGACATGTTCGGCCA